>JAIOIM010000772.1 GCA_019912505.1 Ignavibacteriaceae bacterium | reverse complement strand
CTTGATGAGGCAATACGGATTGCTTTGCAGCGGAACACTTCGCTTGAAAAAGGAAAAAATAATATAAGTACATACGAAGCAGGTGTAAAATCGGCATGGGGTAATTTTATGCCTTCGTTAAATGCAAACGGTGGGTTTGGCTGGACGCGCTCCGATCAAAATGGAACAACGCGAAATCTCGGCGGATTTGTTATTGATGTTCCTGCGACAGTTTCCGAAAGCAGAAACTACAATGCCGGGGTAAATTCTTCAATTACATTGTTCGATGGACTTTCGAGTTTTGCGAATTTGGATAAAAGCCGCAACGATCTTGAATCGGCACAGCTTCAGCTTGAAAGATTAAAACAAAATTTAGTATTTCAAACCGTTTCACTTTATTACGATGTTATAAACAATCAGCAGTTATTAAAAGTAAAAGAAGATAACGTAAAGTGGAATCAGAAAAATCTTGAAACTGTTACCGAACGGAACAAACTTGGGGCGGTAACGCTTGCCGATGTTTATGCACAGCAGGTTCAAACCGGTAATGCGGAGCTCGATGTTATTCGTACGAGAAATATGCTAGAAAATTCAAAAAGCACACTATTAGATTATCTTGGTCTTGATGTTTTTGATGATTACAATTTTGCTGATGTAAGCATAAAAATGGATGAGCTCTCGACGGAAAATACCGATGAACTATCCGTGCTTGTTAACAGTGCGCTGACAAACCGGTTCGATTATAAAAGTGCACAACTTGGTTTAGCGAGCGCTTTCAACAGCGTAACAATGGCTCGTGCGGGTCATATGCCGTCCCTTTCGGGAAGTTTTGGTTTTAGCACATACGCCAACAACTTTAATACACTGTTTGAAAATAAAAACTATTCGGCTGGTATATCACTCAATATTCCGATATTTAATGGTTTCGGTGTTTCCGAAAGAGTTCAGTTTGCCGAAGTAGGAGCAATGAACAAAAAAGTAGAACTTACGGAACTCGAAAGAACGATAAAAGTAAATCTTCAGAAAACATATCTCGATCTTCAAGCTGCAAAAAAAGCAGTTGATGTGAGTCAGCGTAATGTAAAGTCATCGACAGAAAACAGAAAAATTGAAGAAGAAAAATATTCGCTTGGTTCGGGAACGCTGTTAAACGTATTGATAGCAAACTCGGAATTTACTGTTGCTCAAACAAATTTGATAAACGCTCAGTATGCTTATGAAACTCTTAAAGAGCAGCTTAAGTATTACATCGGCGTTCTTGATTATAAAAGTTATGAATAAAAATTTTAATTTAGAGGAGTATAGTTAAATGGCTAACGGAAAAAAGAAATCGAAAAAGAAAATTATTGTTTTTTCGGTATTAGGCGCAATAGTATTAGCGCTTGTGCTTCTTGCATTTTTAGGCGGAAGTAAAGAAGAAATAATATCTGTTCAGACAGAAAAAGTTGAAAAGAGAAACATTACACAAACAGTTACTGCAACCGGAAAAATTAATCCTGAGTTCAAAGTCGCCATCACTCCAGAAGTTACCGGCGAAATAGTTGTTCTGCCGGTAAAAGAAGGTGATTTTGTAAAAAAAGGAACTCTTTTATTAAGAATTAAATCAGATGCTTATGCAGCACAAAAAGAAAAAGCTGAAGCGATGCTTCAATCATCAAAAGCCCAGCTATCTCAGCGTGAGGCTGAATTAGTAAAGGTAGAATCTGATTATAACCGAGCAAAAGAACTTCATCAAAAAAGGCTTTCAAGCGACAGCGAACTTGAAACATCTAAAAGCAATTTCATAAGCACCAGAGCGATGTATCAATCAGCCCAGGCAAACGTAATGCAAAGTGAAGCGAACTTGCGAGAAAGCAATGAGCAGTTAAACAAGACCGCTATATTTTCGCCGATGGAAGGCACAATTACACAGCTTAATGTAGAATTAGGCGAGCGTGTACTTGGAAGTGGTTTTAGCCAGGGCACAAATATAATGACTGTATCTGACCTCGGTAATATGGAAGCTACCGTTGATGTTGATGAAAATGACGTAGTACTTGTTTCAATTGGTGATACTGCCAAAATAAAAGTTGATGCATTCAGCGATAGAATTTTTAGAGGTACCGTTACTCAAATAGGTAACAGCGCTCAATCAGCTGGCTTAGGCACACAAGAACAGGTTGTTAACTTCGGCGTTAGAATAAAACTTATCGATATTGATTCTAATTTAAGACCCGGTATGTCCTGTACATCAGACATTGAAACTGAAACTAAGTCGATGGTATTAGCTGTACCTATACAAAGCGTAACAGCTAGAGACGAAGAAATGATGAAGCCGGAAAAAAGCAGCGATGATGATGAAGAAATGGCACCGGCTAAAAAAGATACCGAAAAGAAAGAAGTTCAGGAAATAGTTTTTATTATTGAAAACGGCAAAGCAAAAAGTGTTAAAGTTAAAACCGGAATAAGCAACGACAATTATATAGAAGTTCAGTCAGGCTTATCCGGCGGTGAAGAAGTTATCTCCGGCAGTTATCGGGCAATTTCCCGCGAATTGAAAGA
>JAIOIM010000771.1 GCA_019912505.1 Ignavibacteriaceae bacterium | reverse complement strand
CTAAATATGTCAGAAGCGGGAGTTGAAGAAGTTTCAAACACCTCAAAAATATTGGCAGGATTAGACCCGGGTAAGAATTATTATTGGAGAGTTCGTTCAAAGCTTCAAAGCGGTGAATTTTCAAACTACTCAAATAAGGGAAGTTTCAGTACCGGTGCTGTTACGTCGACCGGCAACGCCCCCTCGATTCCCGATGTTTATGATTTGAAACAAAGCTTTCCGAATCCGTTTAATCCGTCTACCATAATTAATTATTCTATACCGGTTGGCGGATTTGTAAGCCTTAAAGTATATGATATTCTTGGAAGAGAAATAGCCACGCTGGTTGATGAAACACAAAATGCAGGAACTTATAATGTTGAGTTTAATTCCGCTTCCGGATTAAACGGCAATAAACTAACAAGCGGTGTATATTTTTACCGGTTACAATCGGGTGATTTTGTCAGTGTAAAAAAGATGGTGCTATTGCAATAAAAAAAGTAGTTATTATTTTGAAAAAAAAATCCCTCACGCAAAATATGTGTGAGGGATTTTTAATAATTTAGTTTTTAACTGCAGCCCGAAGTAGAACCGCAAGTCATACACTTCAAACATGTACCGTTACGTACCATCGTTAAACTCTGGCACTCTATACAAACATCACCGGTATAACCGCGCTCAATTGCCTGTTTTACCTGGTGGTTTAATTTGCTGCCGTTACCGGAAGGTTTTCGTGTTGTGTTGGCGGAGCCTGCCGACAAGGAATAATTGTACTTTTCAGTAGCTCCCTTATCAAGAACAACCAATCTTTCGCTTACAACCTCCTCGTCAACATATTCAGGTTCTGCAAGGTTTTTAACTATGCCGAGTGATGTTTTCGATTTTACATTATCTGTGCTGGCATCAACATGCGAAAGATCATTACGACCGAGATAAGTTACTGCAAGCTCTCTAAAAATGTAATCAATTACGGAAGTAGCCATTTTTATTTTTTCGTTACCGGTTACCATTCCGCTTGGTTCAAAGCGGGTGAACACAAATGCATCCACAAACTCTTCGAGCGGTACGCCGTGCTGCAACCCGAGTGAAATAGAAATGGCAAAGCAGTTTAGCAAACTTCTAAACGCAGCACCTTCACGGTGCATATCGATAAATATTTCGCCAATCTGTCCGTTATCATATTCGCCGGTACGTATGTAAACACTCTGTCCGTTTATCTTAGCTTTTTGTGTGTAACCTGTTCTTCTGTCTGGCAGTCGTCTTCTTTTTGCAATGTAACGATGAATTATTTTTTCGGCTATTCTTACAATATCATTTTTATCTTTATCTTCAAGAAGCGCTTCCAACTCTTCTTCTCCAACACTATTTAGCGGCTGCGATAATTTTGAACCATCTCTGTAAAGAGCGTTTGCTTTTATACCAAGCTTCCACGACTGCATATAAGCATCTTTTACGTCATCAACTGATGCGGAGTTTGGAAGATTGATTGTTTTGGAAATTGCACCCGAAATAAAAGGTTGAGCGGCAGCCATCATTTTTATGTGAGCAGCCGAACGAATAAAGCGAGTTCCTTTTTTGCCGCATTTGTTAGCGGTATCAAATATCGGGTAATGTTCATGCTTTAAGAAAGGAGCGCCTTCTATCGTCATTGTGCCGCATACATAGTCGTTAGCGGTGGCAATCTCAAGTTTAGAAAATCCAATCGCGCTTAGCAGATTAAAATCGAATGAATTTATTTCATCTTCATCTAACCCTAATTTCTTCACCAAAAAATCGGCGCCAATGGTGAATTTATTAAATGCAAAACCGAGTTCAAAAACAGATGGGAGCATTTTTTCAACTTTAGAAACAGCCTCTTCCGTAAACCCCTTTGCTTTTAACGACTCGTGATTTATGTAAGGACAACCGACAAGAGTGCCCGAGCCTTTTGCGTATTTAATAATTTCGGTTATCTGATCTTTGTTGTATCCTAATCTTTCGAGTGCCGGGGGTACAGATTGATTAATAATTTTAAAGTAACCGCCGCCTGCAAGTTTTTTGAATTTTACCAAAGCAAAGTCGGGTTCAACACCGGTTGTATCGCAATCCATTACTAAACCAATTGTACCGGTTGGAGCTATAACAGTTACCTGTGCATTTTTAAATCCATGTGCTGTCCCAAGTTCAAGAGCTTTGTCTGCATCCTCGCGAGCAGCTCTTAATAAATCAGAAGGACAGTATTTCGGATCAATGCCAATAGGATAAATAGAAAGTTTCTCATATTCTTCATGAGGCACATTGTAAGCCGCACGTCGATGGTTGCGGATTACCTTTAGCATATGCTCTTTATTTTTTTCATAATGGGGAAATGCGCCCTGCTCTTTAGCCAATTCGGCTGAAGCGGAATAAGAGCTCATGTGCATTATTGCAGTAATAGCCCCGCATATTGCAAATGCTTCATTACTATCATAAGGAATGCCTTGAAGCATAAGAAGCGAACCAAGGTTTGCGTAACCGAGCCCGAGCGTTCTAAAGTTGTAACTCCGCTCGGCAATTTCGCGGCTCGGAAACTGAGCCATCAAAACAGAAATTTCTAAAACAACTGTCCACAGCTTTGTAGCATGACGAAAAGCTTCGATGTTGAAAGCGTGAGATTTTGTATCGTAAAATTTAACGAGATTCAAAGAAGCTAAATTACAAGCAGTATCATCGAGGAACATATATTCGCTGCACGGGTTTGATGCGCGGATTTCTCCGTCCTCGGGGCACGTATGCCATTCATTTATTGTAGTATGGAATTGAATTCCGGGATCGGCGCAAGACCATGCTGCGTAGGCTATATCATCATACAAAGCTCTTGCAGAAAGTGTGCTTGATGCTCTCGGTGCACGGTTTTTTACCTTTGCTCTTTTCTTCTCAATTCTCCAATAAAGATTCCAGTCGCCGTTGTTTATAACAGCGTTCATATAATCGTTTGTTACACGGATGGAGTTGTTGGAATTTTGTCCCGCTACAGTTGCATATGCATCCGAGGTCCAATCAACATCGTACTCGGGAAATTCTATAGTTTTAAAACCAAGTTTAGCAAGTTGAATAACGCGTTCAATATAATTGTTTGGTATGCTTACTTTGCGTGCTTCGAGTACGGCTTTGCCAAGTTTTTTATTACTATTTTTGTTGAAGCGGTCGTTCTCGGGATGTTCTTCGTAACAAGCTTTCATAATCATGTTAAGATGAAAATTACAAAGTTTGCTGCCTACAACAAGCGCGGCTACTTTTTGTTCTTCAACAACTTTCCAGTTTATATATTCTTCAATATCGGGATGATCTAAATCGATTGTAATCATCTTTGCCGCACGGCGCGTTGTGCCGCCCGATTTAATTGCGCCGGCAGAACGATCGCCGATTTTTAAGAATGACATCAACCCGCTCGATTTGCCGCCGCCGCTTAATGGTTCTTCGCCGCCTCGTAAATCAGAAAAATTAGAACCGGTACCGGAGCCGTATTTAAACAGTCTTGCCTCACGAACCCAGAGATCCATTATTCCCCCCTCGTTAACAAGATCATCATTAACCGATTGAATAAAACATGCGTGCGGCTGCGGATGTGTGTAGGCATCGGATGATGCGGTTAGTTCACCGGTTTTGTAATCAACATAATAATGCCCTTGCGATGGTCCTGTAATTCCGTATGCCCAGTTTAAGCCTGTGTTAAACCATTGGGGACTATTAGGCGCTGCCATCTGGTTTGCGAACATATAAAGAAGTTCGTCATAAAATGCTTTTGCATCTTCCTCGGTATCAAAGTAGTTCGCTTGCCAGCCCCAGTATGTCCAAGTACCGGATAGGCGATGAAATACCTGTCGCGAATCAGTTTCGGATGCGAATCTTTCCCTTTCAGAAAGCTGCTCTAATCTTTCGCTGTCTGCTTTTGATGGCTGCAGCCAAGCAGGTACGTTTTTTTCTTTAACTTTCGTTAGCAGTTTTGGAACACCTGCTTTGCGGAAATATTTTTGTGCTATAATATCGGTAGCAACTTGAGACCAAAATGAAGGGACGATGACATCTTCCATTCTGAACACGATAGAGCCATCCGGATTTTTTATTTCCGATACTCTCTTCTCAAATTTCATGGTTGATAATGGGTCTTTTCCTTCTTCAGTAAATAGTCTCTTTATGTGCATTCAGTACTCCCGTCCAGGCTTATCAAAAAATTATTATTTATTAAAAATAAAATTATAATGTAAACTTTTATGTCGGTGTTATAAGTTATCATTCAGTGATTTTTATGTTTGATTTGATCTTCCGGTTGCTGCTGCCGCAAGCTAAGAAAAAAACGCTTTAAAAAAAATAGTTAGAGAGCGAACGAAAAAATTTATTTTTAAGTGTTATATTTTCTACTATATAAAATCGAATTTTTAGAGACAAAAAACAAATTAATTTTGTAATATGATAAAAAAATTTTATCACTTATTATCTTTTTATTTAAGTAACCCAAAATTAGTTGTGTTTTAATATCAAAATATGTGTATTTTTTTCTGTTCATAATTGAATAGTACCGTTTATGTAACTGTAAGAGCAATTAATAAATGAACTTACGAAATTAAAAACCACAATTGGCTCTTATTTAAACCTAAAAAATTAATTTATACCTTTTAAAAGGAAAAAAATTTGAACGATGAAAAGATAATTGAGATTAACAATCTCTCAAAAAAATTTAAAAGCCTTACAGCTGTTGATAATTTGAGTCTTAACGTATATAAAGGCGATGTGTTTGGTTTCCTTGGACCAAACGGGGCAGGAAAAAGCACAACCATACGAATGCTCCTTTCACTTATATCACCCAACCAGGGCGAAATAAAACTTTTCGGCAAACCGTTAAAAGAAAAACGTCTTGAAATATTAAGAGAGGTAGGGGCGATTGTAGAAAAACCCGATTTTTACGGCTACCTTACCGCATATAAAAATATAGAAATCATCGGTGATATTTCGGGGCACAAAATATCCAAAACAAGAATTATGGAAGTGCTTGAAATGGTGGGTTTGGCAAAACGCTGCCGGAGTAAAGTGAAAACTTTTTCGCACGGTATGAAACAAAGACTCGGACTTGCACAGGCACTGCTGCACGACCCTCAGTTAATAATACTCGATGAGCCGACTACCGGGCTTGACCCGCAAGGGATGAAAGAAATTAGAGATTTAATTATTCATTTGAGTAAAGATCAGAACAAAACAATATTTTTAAGTTCGCATATTTTGTACGAAGTTGAACTTGTTGCAAACAGGATGATCATCATAAACAAAGGCGCTACAAAAGTAGAAGGTTATGTGGATGATTTACTGAACGCCACAAGCCTTAAAGTTACTTTTGAAGTTGATGATACCGCCAAATGCGTAAGTCTTCTTAATAATTCTCGGTGGGCAAAAAAACTCCAGAGCGAGGCAAACAACAGACTTGTATTTTTGCTTGACCCCAATGAAATACCAGCCGTAAACAAGATGTTTGTTGATAACGAAATTTTAGTAAGCGGTATAGTTCCCACGCGTTCGTTAGAAGAATATTTTTTATCAATTACCGAGACGGCTGCCTAATGCTTAAAGTAATAAAAATTGAACTATATAAAATTTTCAGAAAGTGGCGCTCGTACATTGGGTTTATCGCCATCGGTTTGCTTGTACCCGTAATTCAAATTGCTATGATGGTTGAAGGCGAACGCTCTCTCGATTTTATGACCCGCAGTTTACAGCAAAACTTTTTTTTCGTGGGGAACCTGCTGAACGGGTATCTTGTATCTTATATAATATTAAATGTGCTTGTCATCCACATTCCGTTTCTTGTTACACTTGTTGCAGGCGATTTATTAGCCGGTGAAGCAACCGCCGGAACTTACCGGCTGCTTATAACCAGACCGATTTCGAGAATAAAACTTGTTACGGCAAAATTTATTGCCGGTATAATTTACACTAATATGCTTGTCCTATTCCTCGGAGTTATCAGCCTTGGTCTTGGTTATTTAATTTTTGGCTTCGGGGAGTTGATTGTTGTTAACAGCGGCGGGGTTACAATATTTGCACGCGAAGATGTACTGTGGCGCTTTTTACTCGGTTACGGTTTTGCATCGTTAAGTATGATGGTAGTAACTACTCTTGCTTTTTTGTTTTCATCACTTGTGGAAAATGCAATTGGACCAATAATAACAACGATGGCAATAATTATAGTTTTTGTAATTATCTCGGCAATAAACATTGGTATTTTCCAATCTATTCGCCCCTACTTATTTACAACTTATATGAGTTCTTGGAGGCTGTTTTTTAGTGATCCGATTGACTATGCCGAGATTCTAAAATCAGCCGGTATACTTGCCGGACACATTGCCGCGCTATTCGGTATTACGGTTTACTTGTTTAACCGAAAAGATATTTTAACATGATTGATAAAAGCGGAGTTTTAATGAAAAAATTATTGATGATATTTATTCTTTTTAGTGCGGCGGCATACCCGCAAAAAAAAGATCCCGAAGAAATTCTGAATAAAGTTAAAGCAAAATTTGAAAGCGTAAACGATTATGTTGTTGACGTAAATGTAAAAGTTGATGTTGAGTTTTTAAAAGTACCTCCTTCAAACGCAACTATTTATTTTAAACAGCCCGATAAAGTTCATATTGAATCGGACAAGTTTGCCATGCTGCCAAAGGAAGGACTAAATTTTTCGCCCCTCTCTTTTCTTAAAAAAAAATACACACCAATTTTTGAAGGGGAAGAAAATTACAAAGGAGCGGAAACATACGTTATAAAAATTATCCCAATAGGAAACGATGGCGATATAGTTCTTTCAACATTTTGGATTGATAAAAAAGAGTACATTATTCGCAAGGTTGAGTCGGCAACAAAAATAGCCGGTACGTTTACAATTGAAATGGATTATCCGGGTATAGAAAACAAATATCATCTTCCATCCCAAATGGTTTTTAGTTTTGACGTCAGCAAAAGTAATCTACCCGCATCAATAAACGATGGGATGAACCCGGATGACCCGCCGCAAAAGGATAAAAAAGGTAAAAAAGGAGTTTTCAAAACAGCCGGTAAAGTGACAATAAACTATTCAAATTATAAGGTTAACAAAGGAATTGATGATTCTATTTTTGAAGAGAAAAAAAAGAAATAATTTTATGTTAAGCTGGTTTGGAAATGATACTTCAAATAGAAGTTATTGGATGGCTGGCGGGATTAAATAATAGTTAATTAGCTATAAATAGAAGTAAATATATGTTATTAAAAATTGCACTAAATGGCGCTCGTCCAAAATCAGAAAACGAATATCTCCCACATTCATTAGAGGAAATTGAAAAGGAAGTTCAATTATTATATGCAAATGGTTGTAAAGTATTTCATATTCATTGTTATGATATAAATGGAAATGAAAGTCTAAAACCAGAAGATGTTAATAATTTGGTATCGAGAGTAAAAAATATTTCATCAGATATTCTAATGGGTATCAGCTCCGGTGATTGGATAGAACCAGATTTTGAGAAAAGGAAAAGTTTTATAAAATCCTGGCGAAACATCCCTGACTTCATTTCTGTAAATATGATTGAAGACAATGCTATTGAAATATCAAACTTACTAATATCGAAAGGTGTATTAGTTGAAGCAGGATTAAATGAAAGAAAAGCTGCGGAAATATTTGCTGAAAGTAGTTTGCGTAAAGGCTGTTGTCGGATATTGATTGAACCAGAACCAGAAGTGTTTAATCCCGCAATTGAAACTGTAAATGAAATAGAAGACATCCTAAATCTTTGCAATATCAAAATACCAAGATTGTTACACGGGTTTAATTCAGTATCGTGGGAGATTTTAAGAGAGGCTAAAAAGAGAGGATATGACAGTAGAATTGGTATGGAAGATACTATTTATTTAGAGAATGGGAAGAAAGTAACAAGCAATTTAGAAATCGTTAATGAAGCAAGAAAAATTTTAAACGCTACCTAACCCACTAATCAATCAGACGCCGTATGTTAGCTAACGGATCGCATTTGGCATTTTATAAATTTTAGATTTAGGCATAACCCGTCAGAGGCGGGTAAGTTGTATTGGCTTCCCGGCAAGTCGATCTAAATTTTCAGCAGTTGTTTTTTATGCGGCATTTTTGCTATGGGCTGCGGGTTAACGGTAACGCCGGTATTGTGCTAAATTAAGTTTATTATATTGTAAAATTAAATTAAATTAAAGAAAGAAAAATTTAATATTAAGGTATTGACAAAATGGAAAATGAAGGATTTTATAATAAGTTCGAATCGCTACCAATTGAAGCACAGAAACAAGTCTTGACATTTGTGGATTTTTTAAATAAAAGATATGAATCTAAAATGAAAAGAACTCGCAAAAGAAAATCTATTAAAGATAATAAATTTGTTGGGATGTGGGAAGACAGGAAAGATTTAAATGATAGCTCTTCATGGATAAAAAATTTACGAAAAAAAGATTGGGAAAAAATTGACGGATAATTTTTTGTTAATTGATTCTGATATTCTAATCGACATTGGGAGGAAAAACGAAACTGCCATAGAAAGAATAGAAAGAGAAAGGGAAAAATTTATAGCAGTAATTAGTTCAGTTACACAGATGGAATTAATTGTTGGATGTAGAAATAAAACAGAATTAAAAAACCTAGACAAATTTTTAGAAGATTTTGAAATAATAAATATAGATTACGACATAACTCAAAAAGCGATTGAACTTCTTAAAGAATATAGATTGAGTCATGGATTATTAATAGCAGATAGTATAATAGCGGCAACGTCACTGATATTAGATATTTCACTATTAACAAAAAATCAAAAAGATTATAAATTTATTAATGGACTTAAACTACCAAAGTATCCTTAGATAATAAACGCACACTACCAAGTTATTCCTATTAAAGGCAACACTAAATATCAATGCTCTATAAATTATCTTTAAGTGTTTACAATGAATCCACCGCGGCGGATAAGCTTCCCGGCAAGACGGGTCTAAATTTTCGGCAGTTGTTTTTTATGCGGCATTTTTGTTATGGGCTGCGGGTTTTACGGTAACGCCGTTTGTAGTAAATAAAAATTCAATGTGTTATATTTATACATAAAGAAAAGAAAACCGTTATGAATAAAACCGAATTAAAAAATAGAATAGTTGACTCACTAAAAGGTCAACGAGAAATAGACAGAATTATAATTTTTGGCTCTTTTAATAAAAGTGATTTTCCAAACGACATTGATATTGCCGTAGTTCAAAATAGTTCGGATAATTATCTTACCCTGGCATTAAAATATCGAAAACTTATAAGAAATATTTCAAAAGAAATACCCGTAGATATTTTCCCAATAGTAGAGGGTAATCAAAATAGTTTTTTCTTGAATGAAGTATCGAATGGGGAAGTAATTTATGCGAGAAGAAACTAAAAATTGGATAACCTACTCAGAAGAAAATCTTGAAGCAGCTAAAATTTTACTTGAAAGCGGGCTTTATAATCCTTGTCTTCAGAACATTCAACAATCAATAGAAAAAGCATTGAAGTCTTTGTTTATTGAAAATGAGATTTCATTAAAGAAAACGCATAATATTATGGAATTGAAAACGACACTTCAAAATAATAACCGGTCGATAGAATTAACAGAAGATGAATGTGATTTTTTAGATAGTATTTATTTACCTTCAAAATATCCAATAGGCAGTGCGCTTCCATACTTTCATCCGGATGAAAAGATTTGTAAAGATTCAATTTCATTAGCTGAAAGAATAATCAACGAAGTAACAAATTTAGTCGGGTAACCAGATTATCAGTGCCTCAACCCGCTCGCCGTATGGTTTGGCAGATTTCAGATTTTAAATTTTTCAACGTAGAGTCAAACAAACCTGAAAATTTTTAAAATCACTTAACAATAAAAACTTAAAATTATTATCAATAAAACCATTCCTCAAAAACCGGTGTAGAATATCAAACTAAATGAATCATCCCTATTAAAAGCAGTTGAAATTCTTTCAAAAAAAGATAAGCACTTAAAACTTGTTGTGTCAAAATACGGTCCGCCGCCATTGTGGGGTCGGGAAGAAGGTTTTGCAACTTTACTTTATATCATTCTCGAACAGCAAGTATCGCTTGCATCGGCAAAGGCAGCATATAACAAACTGATTGAAAGACTCGGCAAAATTACGCCCCGTAAATTTCTAACCCTTTCCGATAGTGAATTAAAAACTATCGGGTTTAGCAGGCAAAAAACTTCATACGGCAGAAACCTTGCAGAAGCGGTTATTAAAGGCACTCTTAATATACCGGAGTTATATAATCTTGATGGTGAGGAAGCAAAAAATAATTTAATGCGAATAAAGGGAATAGGCAACTGGACGGCGGATATTTATTTACTGATGGCGCTCGGCAGACCCGATATACTGCCCTCGGGCGATCTCGCACTTCTGTCAGCAGTACATAAATTAAAAAAATTAGAACACCGACCATCAAACGAGGAATTTTTTGAAATGAGTAAAAAATGGAAACCCTGGCGTGCAGTTGCTGCCAGAATTTTATGGCACTTTTATTTGAGCGAGAAAAATAAATTCTAAACGGGGTGAAACTGCTAAATTCAAAATGTTGTAAATATTAAATACACTCCTCCCAAAATAACAAGAATGCCGCAAATCCTTTTTATCCATAAAACAGTTTTCGAGTCTTCTGACCAATCGAGATATTTTTGTACTTTGCCTGTCAAAGTTCCGGCTCCCACAATTACAGAACAGTGTCCTAACCCAAACGCAAGCAAAAAAAGAACAGCGAGTAAATAGTTTGTTTGTGCTGTTTGAAAAACTACTCCAAGCACCGGAGCCATGTAGGCAAATGTACACGGTCCGAGAGCAACTCCGAAAATTAAACCAAGCGTTAGTGCGGCGAGCAATCCATTTGTTTTTGTTTTTTTTAGTGAGGAGGAATTCCAATCTAATTTGATAAAATCGAGGAGATAAAATCCCACAACAAAAAAGATGACCGCTACAAAATAATTTCCGTATACACCAACATCACCCATCAGCCTTCCGAGAGATGCCGTAATTACACCAATAATTGCAATAGTAATTAATATGCCCACAGAAAAAACAAGCGAAATATAAAATGTTCTGCCGAGTGATATTTTTCCATGCGAGCTGATAAATCCGATAACAAGCGGGATGCTTGATAGGTGGCAGGGTGAAAGCAGAATTGATAAAACGCCCCATGAAAAAGATGCAAGCAAAGCAAGCCAAACAGAGCCCGTCATGGCGTTATAAAGCGTGATGAAAATGTTTTCGATCATTAATATGACCTCATAAGATTTTCACAAATAAAGGAAATTAAATGAGCAGCTATAATTTTGTTCATTTTCTGTTTTAACTAATTCATAATTCTGAAAAAGGTATTTTATAAAATTGTCATACCCGCGAATGCGGGTATCCATTAACCAAGAATACTATAATATAAATCTTCCCATTGCGGATTTTTTTCATTTATGAGCTTAATTTTCCAACTGCGATACCACTTTTCTAAAGCTTTTTCCCGATGGATGGCTTCATGGATATCGATAAAAACTTCATAGTAAACTAATGTTTTAATGTTATATTTTTTTGTAAACCCTTCGATTAGCCCTTCTCTGTGCTCATAAGAACGACGTACTAAGTCATTTGTTACACCAATATATAGGGTGCCGTTTTTCTTGCTTGCTAATATGTAAACATAATATTGTTTCATTATCAAATCTTAGATTCCCGCCTTCGCGGGAA
>JAIOIM010000770.1 GCA_019912505.1 Ignavibacteriaceae bacterium | reverse complement strand
GTAATACACGGCACTGACTGCCGCATGGATGAATGTCCGTTTTTAAGGATGGCAGAAAGCAAAAAGCCTGAATCAATGCTGCTTCCTATTGGAGAATCTTGGTTTGAAATTACTTCGGATCCTTTGTTTGATAATATGGGTAAGTTTCAGGGAGCCGTACACATATTAACCGATATTACCGAACGAAAACTTGCAGAAGAAGAACTGAAAAAGAGCAGAAACGAGTTGCGTGAATATTTCGATAATGATATTTCCGCAAGTTATGTAGCATCTGTTGAGGGGGAGATTTTTAGCTGTAATAAAACTTTTTTAAATTTATTTAGTTTCGGGAAAAAAGCAATTACAGAAAGTTTTAATATTGCCCGCCTTTACAAAAACTCTGGTGATCGGGAAAAACTAATCTTGATTGTGAGAGAAAAAGGAAATATTGAAAATTATGAAGTAGATTTTATTGCAAGAGACGGAAAAATTATAAACTCAATTATTAATGCAATAGGCATTTTTAATGAAGCAGGCGAGCTTGAAAAAATAAGAGGTTATATAGTTGATATAACCGATAGAAAAAAAGCGGAAGCAGAGTTGCTAAAATCGGAAACAAAATTGCGGGCAATATTTACAGCAATGACCGATGTAATTATTATATTAGATTCCGAAGGGCGTTACCTTGAAATTGCACCTACAAATCCTTCGCTTCTTTACAAACCATCTGTAGAACTTGAAGGGAAAACTGTGTATGAAATTTTTCCGAAAGAACAAGCTGAATTCTTTCTTGCCCACATAAAAGAATGTTTAGCCACCGGTCAATTGATTAAAATGGAATATACTTTAGAAATAGGAAATAAAACGATTTGGTTTTCCGCAAACCTTTCACCTGTTAACTCAAATTTCGTTCTGCTTGTTGCCAGGGATGTTACCGAAAGAAAAATAGCCGAAGAAGCGATAAAAGAAAGCGAACAAAAATTTCAAACGTTAGCCCTGGTGTCCCCGGTAGGTATTTTCCAGACTGATGCCGCAGGATCAGCAATTTATGTTAATCCAAAATGGAGTGAAATTTCCGGGCTTTCTTCACCGCAGGCTATGGGTGGAGGGTGGTTGAATGTTGTACACCCGGATGATAAAGAAAAATTAGCCATCGGATGGGAGGAAGCATCTAAAAATAAATCAGAATTTTTTGCTGAATATCGATTCATACGGTTAGACGGATCAATTAGATGGGTATTCGAACAAACGGTGCCCGAAAAAAATACAAAGGGGGAAGTAGTTGGGTATGTGGGAACAATAACCGATATAACCGAACGTAAACTTGCCGAGGAAAACCTTAAACTTTTTAGAGCGCTTATCGATGAATCAAACGATGCAATTGAAGTCCTCGATCCGGAAACAGGACGCTATCTTGATGTTAACGAGAGAGGCTGCCTTGATCTCGGTTACAGTCGGGAAGAATTTTTGGCTCTAACTATTTTTGATGTTGAAATCTTTATTGATGAAGCGGGATACAAAAAAAATGTTGGGGAACTTTATACATCTAATAAAAAAATCTTGGAAGGTGTACACATTCGCAAAGATGGAACAAAGTTTCCTGTTGAAGTGAATTTAAGAATTGTACGGTATGACAAAGACTACCTGGTTTCAGTAGTTCGAGACATCTCGGAACGTAAAAGTATTGAAGATGAATTATTAAAATTATCGCGTGCCGTTGAGCAAAGCCCCGTTTCAATATTTATTACAGATACAAACGGAATAATTGAGTATGCAAATCCAAAATTGTTGGAGGTTACAGGTTACAGTTTAAACGAGATTCTTCATAAAAATCCACGGGTATTTGGTTCGCTTGAAAAATCGGTTACAGATTATAAATTACTCTGGGAAACAATTCTATCCGGAAAAGAATGGCGCGGTGAATTCCTTAATAAAAAGAAAAGCGGTGAACTTTATTGGGAGTATGCTTCTATCTCGCCGATTATAAATGAAAAAGGGAGTGTCATACATTTTCTTGCCGTAAAAGAAGATATTACACTTCGGAAAAAAATGATTGCTGAATTGGTTGTGGCAAAAGAACAGGCTGAAGAATCAGATAAACTGAAGTCTGAGTTTCTTGCACAAATTTCGCACGAAATTAGAAGCCCTATAAATATAATGCTTGGCAATGTGGATTTGCTAAAAGATATTTTCAGCGAATATTTAGACTCGGACGCAAATAGATGTTTTGATAGCATTTCGGTAGCTTCGAAAAGAATAACAAGAACTATCGATCTGATTCTAAATATGTCCGAAGTGCAAACAAGCAGTTATAAACCGGATTTTATGCAAATTGATTTAGATAAAGAAGTCTTCGGTAAACTTATCCATGAGCATCAACTTTTTGCTCGGCAAAAAGGTTTGGTGATAACATACAAATGCGAAATAGCCGAACCGAAAATAGTTGGCGATGAATATAGCGTTACTCAAATTTTTGCAAATTTGTTAGATAATGCTATAAAATATACGGAAGCCGGAAGCGTTGACATCAGACTGACACACAACAAAAAAGGTAATGTAGTTGCCGAAATTAAAGACACAGGTGTTGGAATGAGTGAAGAGTTTTTGGCAAACATCTTTAAACCTTTTGTGCAGGAAGAGCAGGGCTACTCCAGAAGCTATGACGGAAATGGTCTCGGTTTGGCTTTAGTAAAAAGTTATTGCGATATTAATATTGCAACAATAGAAGTAAAAAGCAAAAAAAATGAAGGTACTATCTTTAGTGTAACATTTAACGGATAGTAACGGAAATCTAAAAAAATTTAATCTCTTTTCTCAGGTTCTTGGAACTAATGCGGAGTGTAGTTATTTGTTTTGTAAAGCGGTTTCAACATTCTTTTCAACTTTTATTGCACGGCTACAACTTATGCAGAAATAAACTGTACACGAAAATTTTTCGACAGTTGCCATGCACTTCCATACCGATTGAAGTTCTGTGCCGCAATGCGGGCAAGCGCCGTTGTATTTTTCTATTTGTAAAAATTTTGTCATTCTTTCTGCCCCTCACATTTTATTAGACTTTTAAACTTCAAAAATGTTACCCCGCCGGAGTGTAAAAATTCAATTTTTTACAAAAATATCTTTATTTTTTTTAATGACTTATTCTACATAATGACTGCATGTGAATGCCCCGATATTTAGAGGTTGTGTGAAAGTAAGCGTTTATAATTATACAAGCGGTATAGCATAAAAACTGCCAAACAGAAACCGCTACACAACAGCACACCATTTAAACCGTTCAAGTATTGAGTGAGATTTCATTAACACCTCGATTTATCGAGGTGTTAATAACAAGCATAGACTTCTCCCCATTACCATTCACTTGAGGGAACGGACTATAAAAACAAAAGCAACACCCACGGCTTTAGCCGCATCAATAACCCGCAATGTGGCTGAAGCCCTCGTGTGCGTGTGCGCCCTATTCCGTTCGCTAAAG
>JAIOIM010000769.1 GCA_019912505.1 Ignavibacteriaceae bacterium | reverse complement strand
CGTTTGCATCGTCCATACTTAAAAGTGTTTTTTTGATGGCTTCGTCAACTTCACGCTGATCTATTTCGAAACGTTTAGTTTTTTTCTTTTTCTTTGAAGCAGCTGTTTCTTCCGGTTCGGGAGTTCCAATTTTTTTCTTAGATTTAACTTTCTTTTTCTTCTTAACAAGTTCAACCTTTTTATCACCCGTTGTTTCGGGTTTTTCTTTTTCAACTTCTTCCTTAAAAACGTGTTTTTTCTTTCCACCAAGATCTATTTTGCCAATTACCGTAAGACCTTTTTTCTTACGCGCCTCAAGTTCCTTTGGTGAAACGAATATCCGTTTTTTTGATTTTGCAGGTTCTTCCGATTTTACAGCCTCAACAGGTTTTGCTTTTGCCTCATCCGGTTTTACAGCCTCTTCCTTTTGTGGGGCAGCTTCGGCAGCTTCCGGCGCAAGCGTATCAACAGATGAAATTTCTTCAGCATCTTTTTCTGCAACCTGCGCTGTTGCGGTTTCTTCAACAGCAGCCACAGCATCAGTTTCATCTTCAGACTTTATTTCTTCAACAGCCTCTGTTCTGGCTAAAGTTTCAACTTCAACGCCCTCTACTATTTCTGTTAAAGGCTCTTCAACTTGATTAGCTAATGCAGCCTCTGCCGCAATTTTCTCATCTTCTTTTTCTTTCTCGTCAACCCTGCTTTTATCGCGCTTCTTCTGAAACTCTTCTATTTTTTTATAGTGTTTTTCAGCTCGCTCAATATCCTTCTTAAAATGATCAGAGATTGCATCAATCATCTCATCGCTAAGAATGGACATATGAGATTTTACTTCAAAGCCTTTCTTTATAAGAAATTCTGTAAGTGTCTCTACTGTTAGATTATATTCTGATGCGAGTTTATATACTCGCAGTTTTTTCGCTTTGGTTTCGGGCATAATAAAAATTACCTGTTTTTTAACTACTCTTCGTCTTCAAACTGCGATTTAATTATTTCAATTATTTCGTTAATTTTTTCTTCATCTAGACCCTCAATTTCTTTTAATTTTTCAGGTCCGGCGGTTAGAACTTCAATTGCCGTATCGTAACGATGGTTTATCAACAACTCGTATACTTCCGAGCCAAGTTCTTCTTTTAAGTCTATTAATTCAATATCATCTTCATACTCATCGAACGGTTTTTCTTCTCTTAATATTTCAATCTCATAGCCTGTCAATTTGATTGCGAGGCGGATATTAACGCCGTTACGACCTACTATTAATGAAACCTGATCGCTATCGGCAGTAACAACAGCTTTTTGCGATATTTCATCAAGCTCGATATTTTTTAATTTAGCCGGGGCTAACGATCTTTGTATGTAAAGATACGGGTCTTCGGTATAATTGATAACGTCGATATTTTCGTTGTTAAGTTCTCTTACAATTGCGTGAATACGCACACCCTTCATTCCAACACATGCGCCAACAGCGTCTATACGGGCATCCTGGGACTCAACCGCAACTTTTGCGCGTTCGCCGGGCTCGCGGGCAATTGCTTTTATTTCAATTATACCGTCATAAATTTCAGGAATTTCAATTTCGAACAATCTTCTTAAGAAAAGGTTATCGGCACGCGAAATAATAATTAAAGGACCGGTGTTGCCGCGTTTTACTTCTTTTACTATTCCACGAATGGTTTCACCCTTTTTATATCTTTCGTGCGGAATTTGTTCGTTGCGGGGTAGAAGTAATTCGTTTTTGTTATGATTAACTAAAATATCATGTTTGCGTATCTGGTAAATATCGCCGACAACAATTTCACCTTCAAGCTCGTTGTATACGTTATAAATAATATCTTTTTCAATTTCACGAATACGCTGGTTCAGGTTTTGTTTAGCAAGTGTAATTAGTCTTCTTCCGAAAGTTGCAAGCTGAATTTTTTCAACAAATTCTTCGCCCACTTCAAGCTCTTCGGAGTTGCCGCGTTTATCAACTTCTTCAATACTAATTTGTTTGTTTGGATCTTCTACAACTTCAACAATTTCCCTGACAAGAAATATTTCGATATCGCCTTTATCCATATTTACAACTACATCATAGTCGGCTTCTTCGCCATATTTTTTCCGCACAAGCAAGCCGAAGATTTCTTCGATAATGCCGCCGAGCACGTCTTTGTCAATCCCTTTTTCTTTTACCATCTGGGAAAAAGATTCAACAATATCGAAATTCATTTTTTCATTCCTCCATCAAGAAAAACTAACAATTACATTAGCTTTTATTATGTTATTAAAGTTAATTACTGTCTGCTGTTTATTTGATAAAAAGTGAAGCTCTTCTCCCTCAACGGCGGTTAGAACTGCCGTTAAAGTTTTTTCGTCTACATCTGTTTTATAAGAAACTTCAAATTTTCGGTTAATGTTTTTGGGAAACTGCTTCAAAAATTTTAGCGGTCTGTCAACTCCGGGTGTTGAAACATCGAGACGGTAAACAGAATTTAATTCCGGGAGCGTTTCAAGTTGTTCGTTTATTTGCCGGCTTAAAGCGGCGCAATCATCGGCGGTAACTTGTTTTTCCCCATCGACAAAAATTTCTAGAATGCGCCGATTATGGTCGCCGCGGACTATCAACTCCACTAAAAACAAACCGTGTTTTTCGGCTGTTTCCTCTGATATTTTATATATGTTTTCTTTTAAAATATTCATACAAACAAAAATCGCCCTCAAAGGGGCGAAACAAGTATTCAAACTTAATACTATTAACCTGAATATGCAAGGGAGGGGAATTGAAACAATTGTTGCAAATTTATTAGGGGGTTTGTAGCAAAAATTTATTTAATCCCCAAAAAGCTTTGGACAATAGTGCAAAATTACACCCCGTTTAGGGATGTTTAAAGACGCTGAAGTATGATTTATACTCCTATTGAAATTGACTTTTTACGGGACGAGTATATAGTAAAAAGCAAGGTTTGTTATTCCGAGATTAATACACCCCGTAAGCACTCAAAAATATTTTATCGAACGTCTAAATTACGAGTTGACTTTAATCGGAATAACTGGTTAGGGCACATATTAAACTATGACTTATTATCTTATACTTAATTGAAGTTTTTTCCCAATAGCTTCAAGATAGTTTTTTAATGTAGATATTCTTATATCTTCGGAATGGTTTTCTATTCTTGATATTGCAGACTTTTTTGTTTTCAATTTTCGGGCAAGTTCTTCTTGTGTTATTCCAGCTTTTTCTCTTGCTTCTCGTAATGCTACACCTATCTTGAAGTTCTCATAACCAGCTTCAAAATCTTTTGCAAACTTTTTACTTTTTGTTTTCCTTTTTTCAATATATATTTCTAAATCATCCATTACTTCTGCTCCTATTTAGATATTCTTTCATTCTTTGTTCAGCAAGCTCAATTTCTTTTTTAGGTGTCTTTTGAGTTTTCTTTTGAAATGCATTGGTTAACACAATAAAATTATCTCTTTGAATAAATCCCAAGATTCTTAATGTATTACTTCCAATTTGAACTCTAACCTCCCATAAATCAGTAGCGGTTAATTTTTTAAAGTATTCTTTAGGAACAATGTCTAAATCTCTAATTACTCTTAAAACCCAGGCTACTTTCTTGGCTTGCTTATCAGTCAACGTATTTAAAAACTCCTCTACAGGAAAATCGCCTCTTGTATTCTTATAAAAGATTACTTTTTTCATAGTATAAAGTTAACACAATTGTAAACTTTTACAAACTTGATTTTAGTGCCCTAACGGCGTGCTATCCGTCAGTCCGTTAGCTAACCGACGTGACAAGTTGTTAAAACACAACACCGTAGTTAATATTATTTTAAAGATTTCCCTCTACTTTTTACATGGTAAAAAGGAAGGTTTGTTTTAATTCTAATCTTTCATATCCTAAATGACGAAAAATTGGGATAGCCCCACCGCAATAAAAGAACCAACATATTCTTTCGGGATAACTATGCCCGAAAGAGTTTAAAAAATATTTTATCGAACATCTAAATTACGAGTTGACTTTAATTGGGATAACTGGTTAGGGCAACTTTTTATGATTACACTTCTCTGAATTTACCGCTTACATATTTGTGTATTATACTTGCAACTAATGTTTGATACGGTAAGCCTTCTTCTAACGATTTGGCTTTTAAGTTTGACAAATCTTTTTCTGAAAGACGAATGTTAATTCTTCTGTTTTTTAGAGATGTATTTCTAGCTATTTGTTGATATTTAGCTTTTTCTTTCTCGAAATCTTTAATGGGAATCCATTCATCATTTTCAAAGGATTCAAGTATTTCTTTTTCTTCTTTGTCCAATTTCATGTTAAACACCTTAAATATATTTTTTTGTTGCTTTTCGACTTGGAATAATTGTCTTTAAAAACACTTTTTCTTCGTCCTCTACAAAAGGAACTAAATATGCATAATTTTCATATTCAACGACATATATCTTTTGATTAGGATATTTCTCAGGATTTTGATGCTTCGTTATTACTAATAATTTTCCAAGTTCAATTTGACTCACAATTATTTCAAAAGATATTCCTCGATTTTTTTTCAAAAACTCATTCTTTTTATCGTCCCAATCGTAATGTTTCATTTATTTTTTATTTATAATATAATAATAATGTATGCCTATTGTCAATCTAAAATTTCATCATATTGAGAGTCGCCTAACGGCGTGTTATCCGTCAGTCCGTTAGCTAACGGACGTGACAAGTTGTTAAAACACAACACCGTAGTTAATATTATTTTAAAGATTTCCTTCTACTTTTTACATGGTAAAAAGGAAGGTTTGTTTTAATTCTAATCTTTCATATCCTAAATGACGAAAAATTGGGATAGCCCCACCGCAAAAAAAGAACCAACATATTCTTTCGGGATAACTACGCCCCGAAAGGGATTAAAAATATTTTATCGAGCATCTAAATTACGAGTTGACTTTAATCGGAATAACTTGTTAGCTTGCGTTTAGAATATTTCTTTAAATATTTGTTCTAATTTAGCATCGTCATATTCACCATTTAAGGAAAATGGAATTCTAAGATTCGTTAGAACTTCGCTGAATTTTTTATAACCATTATCATTCCTTAATTCCACCCAATTTACATTCAAACTGTCGAGTTGATTTTTATTCGTTTCTGAAAGTTTGTCTGCAACAAATACTTTACTATCTCGTGCGATAACTGCGTCTGCACTTTCTGGATTACCCTTACCCATTAACTTGACTTCACATTTATGATTATTTGTTCCTTCCACCAAATAAAAATCTATTTCTCTTTCAAAGGTTGACTCATCATCGCTCTTGCCTTTTAATTTTACAGCATAGTTTGAGTCCGTAACACCATATAATTTGCAAAGCGTTTGCATCAATGGTTTTTCAACTCGTTTACCAGCAGTGCTCCACAAACCACCACGTAATGCAGCTCGTTTTACTGCCAATGTATTTATGACAATAAGACTTTCACTGATATTTAATTCTACACTAACTGTTTTCATTTTAATAGTGAGAGTCAAACTAAAATCACTTTCGTCATCAACAAGGGCACTAATTGCATTGTAAAGTTGGTCATAATGAGCATTAGAGGCTTCAATTACAATTTCTTTTGTTGCTGAATTATACATATTGGAAATTGTTTTCTTGTTTAAGCCAGAATTGATAGCAATTTCTTCGGAAGTTAAATCACTTGAAAGAAATTCTTTTTTATACCAATCTGTGGTAATCTTTTCATTCTTTAATTTGGCATCAACAA
>JAIOIM010000768.1 GCA_019912505.1 Ignavibacteriaceae bacterium | reverse complement strand
AGGATAATATGAGCAAACTATCTATTATATCCGAACTATGGCAGTTCTTAAAAATCCGCAAAAAATGGTGGCTGGCGCCCATTATAATTTTTCTTTTACTGCTTGGCGGTTTAATAATTTTAACTCAGGGCTCTGCATTGGCTCCATTTATTTACGCAATATTTTAAACTAATGGCTGCAAAAAAAGAAAAAATAGTCGTAAAAAAAAAGAAGAAGCGAATTCCGATTCCGCAAAAACCTCCTAAGGTTGAAGACGGAAAAAAATCTTATAAACGTAAAAAGGAAAAAGAGAAGGCGCGCAAATTAATTGACGGGGAAGAAGCTAAATAATGCCCGATGTTTCTGTAATAATATCTTTTTATAATAAAATTGATTATTTAAAACTTCTGCTCGCTGGATTCGAGCGGCAGTCATTTCGCAGTTTTGAAATAATTATCGGTGACGATGGTTCTAAGGAAGACGTGACCGAGGAGATTGAAAAGTTAACTACAAAACTTTCATTTCCGTTAAAACATCTCTGGCAGGAAGACAAAGGATTCCGTAAAAACAAAATGCTGAATAAAACAATAACTGCCGCCGCTGCGCCCTATTTAATTTTTATCGATGGCGATTGCGTTCCGCATAAAGAGTTTGTAAAAGAACACACCAATGCTGCGCAAGGAGGTTTTTGTTTAACCGGACGCCGCGTTAATTTATCAAGTAAAATTACTGCCGACTTATCAGAAAAAAACGTGAGCGAAGGTTTTCTTGAAAAGTCTTTAAGCCTTATTCCCGATGGATTGTTTGGTAATTCATACGATGTTGAAAAAGGATTTTACTTTAAGAGCAACATCCTCCGGAATTATTTCAATAAAAAAAAGCGTGGGCTGCTCGGTTGTAATTTTTCAATTCACAAAGAAGAAATACTTAAAATAAATGGCTTCGATGAGCGATACGAAGCCCCTTCAATAGGCGAAGATACTGATATTCAATTTAGGCTGGAGCTTAACGGAGTTAAGATAAAATCATTGAACAATATTGCCGTACAATATCATCTTTACCATAAACTGCAGGAAAGACCGCAAATAAATCTTAACTTATTCGAAGAAGTAAAAAAATCAAGGGTTGCATTTACACCCTATGGAATTATAAAACAATAAACTGCCGCGCACATTATGAGTGCGTTGTTTGTTCTAAAAAGAAAGCGTTATGAAAAACATTATACTTATTCTACTGACCATAACAACTGTATCTTTTTCTCAAGTTAGGTTTGATGCAAACTTTGACAGCGGAAATATCAACACCGTAAACACTACTGATTCTATTAATTACACCGTAACCACTCACGAAGATATCGGCGGGCGTTGGTTTTATTTTCGCATAGCAGGGGTAAAAAATAAATATATAAGTGTCAGGGTTTCCAACAGTGATGTAACCCGCGCAATGTATTCGTACGACAACGATACTTTTACCCGTTTCTCCGGGTTAGAGAGTCCGTCAACCAATGTATTTCAAAAAACATATACGGAGGATACTGTTTTTGTTGCATATTATACACCATATAATTATTCCCATTTGCTTCAGCGTTTGAATGACTGGAGCCAGAGCTCTTTTGTAAAAGTCGATACGCTCGGTATAACCGAACACAACCTCGCCATTCATGAAATAACTGTTACTGATACTTCGGTGTCAGATAGTTTGAAAGAAAATATTTGGATTCACGCGCGTACGCACCCAGGCGAAACTCCAAGTTCGTGGCATTTTGACGGGCTTGTGGAAACGCTTTTAAGCGATGATGATGTTATAAGTTTTTACAGACAAAAACTTGTGTTTCATCTTATCCCTTTTGTAAATCCTGAAGGGGTTTATTATGGGAGAAGCAGGACGAATTTTAATTATGTAGATCTCGAACAACAATGGCAGGGTGCTGATTCTACTATTCAATTGGAAGCAAGAATTTTACGAACCCGGCTTAAACAGATCAACAACGGCAAACCTGTAAAAGTATTTCTTAACCTTCATTCACAGGCATCGCCATTTTGTACATTCTGGATTCACACCGCTCAATCGACATCAACTCTATTTTACAGGAATGAGTACCAGTTTGCATATTTAAATACATCGGGCAACCCGTACTTTACTCAGAACGATTTTAGCGAATCGAGTTTAAAACCAT
The DNA here is from genome assembly GCA_019912505.1 of Ignavibacteriaceae bacterium. Lineage (GTDB taxonomy): Bacteria > Bacteroidota > Ignavibacteria > Ignavibacteriales > Ignavibacteriaceae > CG2-30-36-16. The sequence continues at coordinate 1,799 of JAIOIM010000768.1, read as the reverse complement.
ACTTCCCTGAAGGATGGCTGTGGTACAATTATAACGATTCAGTTATGGCCCTGACATATGAAACCCCCTACGATAAATATTCAACCGGAACATGGGTTGATAATGATAATCTTGCTGAACTCGGTGACCGAACCGTTTATGCAATTGCCGAGTACCTCGGGCTCTCGCATCCGAAACACATTATTTTGGATAACACAAATGCGTTTCTTGCGGGCAACTGGACGAGTTACACAACTACAAATAAATTTTACGGCGATGATTATATATTAATCCCGAAAGGCGATGGATCGAATTACGCAAAGTTTGAAACTGAACCGATACAGGGCGGACAGTACGATGTTTATGCGTGGTGGCCGAACAGCGGGGGATTTTCTTACAATACAAAATTTATTATTTCGGCTAACGGCAATGAACAAATAATTGAAAAAACCCAGCAGACAAACGGCGCCCAGTGGAATTATTTAACAGATGTTAATTTGTCTGCGGATGGTTCAATATCAATAAAAGTTTCTGATTTGGCAGGCGGAACTGTTTGTGCGGATGCGTTTAAAATAGTTTATAAAGGTCCAGCACTAAGTGTAAGGAATGATATTGGCATGCCGGAAGATTTTAAATTATACCAAAATTATCCGAACCCATTTAATCCAAGGACAACAATTCGTTTTAATTTACAAAAGAGAGAAAATGTAAAACTCCGTGTGTTCAATCCGCTTGGTGAACTTGTAAAAGTTTTAGTCGACCAGGAATTAGGTGAAGGAACACACGAAGCGATATTTAATGCCGACAGAATATCAAGCGGTATTTATTATTATAATTTAACCGCCGGCGAGCAATCCGAAACGAGGGGAATGATTTTCATCAAATAATCAATTCCCCCACGTGTAGAGACGCATCGCATGCGTCTCTACTACAGCCAAATAATTTTTTGGTTTTTTTGTTTTCGGTTTTTTGGTTTCCGGTTTTTTTGGTTTTTGATTTTTTGTTTTTGAGTTTAAATTTTTAACATCGAATTGATGTTCGTATTGATTGTGGGGTAACAATTTTGCACCAGTAAAATTGTTTTTAGGCATACGTCGGTGCCGAGTTATCTGCGATGCTTTAGCTCCCATTTTCTAGGGTTATCCTCAATGTACTTGCGGGTGAAAAACAATTCTCGCTCGTTGCGGATAATGCGGTCGTAATAACGCGGCTGCCACAGAAAATAACTTTTGCCCAACTCGTTTATTCTTCTTTTTGCTGCCGACTTGAATCCTTTGATGATATTTCCCATATCGTTTTTTACTATTCTTTCTGTTCCTTCATCCATGGCTGGGGGGTTTGCGTTTGCTTCGTTTGTGAGACGCACGCGGTGCGTCTCTACTTCTATGCGGTGCGGCTCTATTTCGGGTCCTTTTATTTTGATAATTCCGTGTAAATGGCTCGGCATAATGATATGGCTGTCTATTTTTATATTCGTTCTAATCTCCGCTGTTTTTACCCATTCTTCGTTTACAATTTTTCCAATGTCGTTTAATATCATTTTGCCATCCACAATATCACCAAACCAACAAATGTGATCTTTTGTGTTTATCGTTATAAAATACAGCCACGGCGTGGAATAATCCCATCCCTTTAATCGGGCGGATTCTACTCGGTATTTGTTTTTAAACTTTGTCATTGACGTAAACTAAACAATTGTACGGTCGTTTATTTTAATTTAATTATTTTATGTGGAAATAAAAATTCGGGGACATAAAAATGTGGTCGATTACTTATCATTTTAGAGACGCACGCGGTGCGTCTCTACAACAATTATTGAA
>JAIOIM010000767.1 GCA_019912505.1 Ignavibacteriaceae bacterium | reverse complement strand
ATGTAGGGCAGGGCGGCGAAACCCTTTAGTTTATATTTATAAAATTTTAAGGAAATAAAATGAAACCTGTTATTTTTACAGATGAAACTTTTGAAACCGAAGTACTAAAATCAGAATTACCTGTGCTTATAGATTTCTGGGCAGTATGGTGCGGACCCTGCAAGATGATAGCGCCGATTGTTGAAGAACTTGCTGCCGAGTATGAAGGTAAAGCAAAAATAGGTAAACTTGATGTTGATGATAATCAGCAAACTGCAATTAAGTATGGCGTAAGAAGCATCCCTACTCTTTTAATTTTTAAAGGCGGGGAAGTAAAAGACACTATTATAGGGGCAGTTCCTAAAGCTCAAATAGTACAAAAATTAAATGCTGTTCTTTAAGTATAGACAAAAAAGTAAAATATTTATTTTTCCGGTTGCTTAATTAAAATGGAAGTTGTCTTAATTATTTTCTGTTTGGGGTAAAAATAAAGGATTATTTTCAACTTTAATATTTTCTTTTTTTCATATCGGCTATTGTTGTTGCAGCCGTTTATAAAGCAATTGCCGAAACAAATAGTAAATAGCAAACCCTAATTTGAACCAATGGAATTGGGGGTTATATGCGTTTTCTGGCACAACAACTGTTGCCGGATTTAACAAAATTATCTGATACATAAACTATTGATTAGCGGTATTACCAATGTATAACCGGTTAAAATAAATTTTTATTGGCAGATAAATTACTTGACAAGTATAAAAAAAAAGCGTAATTATCGGTTAAATAAAACGTTTAAAAATACTTGACAAAAAAAATAGGTTGTAGTATTTTGACACGGTCTTTAGTTTTAACATTAACTTAAGAAGAGGAAAGCTTGTTTTTAAGTTAGAAAATAAATTGGCTGTTTCTCGTATTAACAATAATCAATTCACTCACATTCATTAGGAGAGCAATTATGCTTAAACGTGTTTTTACATTATGTACACTTTTATTGTTTGCTTCCGGTTTGCTTTTAGCACAGGACACTTATGTGCTAACCCCTTCCGGTAAGATGTACAAAAACAATGAAGTGAAAAAAGTTACTTCAAAGCTGGTACCTCACGTTGCCACATCTAAAACTGCCCCGGCAAACGTGCTTGGCGCACCTGATACTTTAGAGTACAGAAGTTTATTCCCGGCATCGGGTAACTCAAACTTCGGTTTCTTCTCTAGAGACATTGGTGTTCAGTGGTTTGTTGCACCTACTCAAATTAAAATTAAAGCAGTGGGTTTTACTCCATACGAAAACACTGACGGCGCCGGCGCTGAAATTAAAATTGTAAAATTCGGCTGGACAAAAGCTCAGCTTGATACTTGCAATCACACAAATAGATGGGGATATTATCCCGCAGTTGGAAACAATTTTAACGATATTACCGGTTTTTATGATAACGCAGATCGTACTGGCGATTGGGTTGACATATCCGGAAATGGCGTTCCAAGTCCATTCGCTGAAGATATCTGGAGCGACGCTGGACAAGGTGCCCCGATAGTTCCTGAGAACCCAGGCGGTGTTGCAGGCTATCAATGGGTTGAAATGAGCTTATTAGCTTTTGAGCCTATTGTTGACGAAGGAGAAGTTTTTGGTGTTGTTATGAGCAATGTTGCTCCTAACTTAACAGCAAGCACTGACCGCGTAGGTCTTTATGCAGCTACTATTTCTTCCTTACCACCTGCATTCAAATTTTATGCAAACGGTCGTTTAGTTGTCGGTCCTGACGGTGACAAAGGCTGGTGGTCAAGAGATTTTACATGGGATATGAAAGTTGCTGTTGAGCTTCTTGGCGATGTTTCCCCAACTATTGTTGGGTTTAACCAAGTAAACAGTGGTTTATCAACAGATCCTCAGACAATAACTGCTACTATCACTGATGGTAATCCTTCAGGCGGTCCTGCTGGCGTTGCTTCGGCAAACATTCAGTACAGTACTGATAACGGAACTACTTATGATGCTGTTGCAATGAGCAATACAAGCGGCGATGAGTGGAGCGGTGTAATTCCTGGTCAGGTACCCGGAACCAAAGTAACATACACAGTAGATGCTACTGATGTTCAAGGTAACATGTCAACATCTTTATCATCTTACACATATTTAATCTTTGCTCCAAATCCGGTAAACAAAACTCTTGTAGTATTTAACGGTTATGATTTTAAAACAAGCGGCTATCCTCAGGATTATTATTTTGGAATAGGCGACTATACTAACTATGGTACTTTAGCTTTTAATCATGACGTATGGGCTTATGGTCCTTTATCGGCTGAATTAGTTAATCACTATTTTAATGTAATTGAAATTTCTAACTCAAACGGTCCTGCCGAGTATAATGATGATGTTATTAGAGCATGGCTTGCCGCTTCTAATGATAATAACTATTTCCTCGCCGGTTCAGAATGGCTTGGCTCAAGATATGGTTATGTTAACATGGACTTTGCTGCCGGCACTTTTGAATATGACATCCTTGGTATTACCCACAGTTATAACGATGTAAGTTATGCTGCAAGCACTGGACAAGAATTACCTTCAAGGTTATTCCCAGTTGCTGGTTCTGGTTTGGGCGATTCATTAAACACAGCATTTGTTGCTACCACAGCAGATTCGTTACAATACAATCCTGGTTACGAATCAAGTGATGGAACAGTTAACTGGATTGACGCTTATGATGTTAGTAGCACTGCTACTGTTGACGTAAATGTTGAAACCAGAGGTATCGATAATATTGTCAACGTGCAGAATTTACCGGCTGCTTCTCACACAACTTTAGCAGCAGGCAACAAAGTTGCGTTCATGGCATATGATCCGTTATATGTTAATACATCCGCCCCATACACATGGTTAGGTTTTGCAAGTGAAGCTCCTCAGGTTCAGGCACTTCGTTGGTTTGGTGCAGTTGTTGTATCAGTAGAAAACAACGGTGTTGTACCGGGAACTTTCAACTTGTCACAGAATTATCCTAATCCGTTTAACCCAAGTACACTTATTGAGTTCGCAGTTGCTGAAAGAAGCAATGTAACTCTTAAAATATATGATGTATTAGGCAGAGAGGTTGCAACTTTAGTTAATACAACTAAAAATGCAGGCAGCTATAAAGTTAATTTCGATGCTTCAAAATTAGCATCCGGTTTATATGTTTATACTTTAAACGCTGGCTCTTTCACCTCTTCAAAGAAAATGATGCTACTTAAGTAGTACAACATTCCTAATTTATTCGTTAGCTGTTCTGCCCTTTTAATAGGGCAGCAGCTAATTTTTTAATTGGAGATAAAAATCTATTTCATAAATATCTTCACACAATTTAATGAGGTATGAGATGCGGTTAACTTTTAAAGGTGGGATATTGTACATGGCTTTATCTCTATTCAGTTTGACGTTAGTCAGCTGTGTGGAGGAGCCGACAATTCCCCCTGTTATAGATGCATTTTCCGAGGCTAGAATCGTAAATGTGTCAAGTAATGTTTCCCAAATGAAAGTTACAATTGACGGGAAAGTATTACATTCTACACTTAATGTTCTTAAATCAGGTTCGGCATCGGAATATTTTGACATCCACCCTGGTAAAAGAGTATTTGAAATTTTTGATAGCACTAACACAAGTATTTATAAAAAAACCATAGAAATTATTTCTTTTGATAGAACTACTATTGTTTTTGACGGTTTTTATTCACCCGATGAACTGGTAAGCACATTTGCATATTTGGAAGTTGCTGATGGGTTAGTATATGTAAGCCAAGCACCAAAGTCCGGAAATGCTCACCTATTTTTTGTAAACGCCGCAGCAACACTGGATACTTTGGAAGCAATGAGCTACGGGTTACAACTTTCTTTTGTGGCTACGGGCGATACTGCTAGGGTAGATACAGTTTTAACAACTGCTTTAGCTTTTGAAGGAACTAAATCGGCTGGAAATGTTGTTCCGGGCAATTATCAAGTTATCGTTACAGGAGGCACAACATATACAGATACCCTTGATCTCGGTAATTTGACGGCTGGAAATAAATATTATATGTTCTTTTATGGAAAACCAAATGATTTATCAGTTTTTAATAATTCAGTGGTTCCACCTCCCATTCGTTCAAGAGATTTGTTATAAAGGAGATAAGTAGTTATGAAATTTAAATTTATACTTTTGCTTTTACTTTTATCCTTGCTCTCTTCATTTTCTTTTGCACAATCCGGAAAAATTGTTGGTAAAGTTTCAGACGCACAAACCGGCGAACCGTTAATTGGTGCAAATATTATAATTGAAGGAACAAGTTTAGGTGCAGCAACAAACGTTGATGGTGAATACATCATATTGAATGTGGCACCAAATACTTACACGCTTATTGGAAGATACATAGGATATAAAACGGTTACGTTAAATAATATCCGGGTATCTGTAAACGTTACATCAGAAGCTAATTTTTCTTTACCCTCCGATACTTATGAGCTTGGCGAGGTAGTAGTTACCGAAACCAAACCGCTCGTAAATAAAAACGTAACCAACTCTATTAACATTGTTGGTGCAGAGGATATGGAAAATTTACCTGTAAGAGGCGTAGCAAATGTTGTAGGCACTCAGGCAAGTACTGTTACAAAAGATGGAAATCTTTATGTAAGAGGAAGCCGTGCAGACCAGGTTTCGTACATTGTTGATGGTGTTGTTGTAAACAACCCCGTTTTCGGCGGTGCATCAACACTTGGTATTCAAAATGCAGTTCAAGAAATTCAATTTCAAGCCGGTGGTTACTCTGCCGAGTTTGGAGGCGCTAATGCTGGTATTGTATCAACCACAACAAAAACCGGTGCATCAGAATATGAAATCGGCTTTGAAGCCATTACCGATAATTTTACAAAAGTTGGTGAAAAATTCCTTGGTACATATTCCTATGGCTATAGTGAATACGTACTTACTGCCGGCGGACCTATATTGCCGTCTTACAAAAAACTTAGATTTTTTGTAGCCGCAAGCAATACGTTTAATAAAACCGGTATTGCTTATAATAGAGGGTTAGACTTTAAAAACGCTACAGACCCTGGTTTACCAAAAGATACTTTTGATATTTATTTTCCAGAAGGATATATTCCAAATAACGCATCAAACACGTATCAATTCCAAGGTAATTTATTTTTAGACGCAAATCCATTTCAAATAAAAGTTAATGCCAGTTACAGAGTAAACGACAGACGTCTTGGTGTCGGAAGAAATGCCATTGCTACGGTTAATCGTGCCGGGCAGCAGCAATCAAGCACGCTTACTGGCAGCTTAAAGTTAACTCATATCATCAGCCAAAAAGCATTTTATGATTTAATTGTAAATTATTATGATGATTTTTTGGTGCAGATGGATCCGCTGTTCCAGCACAACATTACTGCCTACGGCGATTCTATTGAAAATGCTAAACTCGGTACTACATTGAAAAGCGATGGTCAGTTTCAGACTAATTATTCACTTTTTGGTAATGCTTTCTTACCTGTAGAACGCCCATATAATTATTATGAAAAACGCCGTAATCAAAGTATTGGCGGAACTATCAATTTGTTATATCAAATTGGTGCACACCATGAGCTTAAAACCGGTGGTGATTTTAAATATTACACTATTAGAAGATACGCTCTACCCAGCCCGGTTAGTATTGCAAGTTTAAGAGGTGCAATACCTGACGGTGTTGTTAATGACTATTATAATAGACTTGATAACTACGGTTACGATGCGATGGGCAATGTTTCCGAAGACGGTTTAACTGCTCCAAGAAACCCAGTTTTTGCAGCTTACTATATCCAGGATAAAATGGAATTTAGTGATCTTGTTGTTAATATGGGTTTAAGATTAGACTATATTGATATTGACGGACAAACATTTAAAGATCCGCACAATATCAAATTTACCGCAGATAACCTTATAGACCCTGCAACCTTAGTAAATGTTGAGCCATTTACACAAATTAGCCCACGACTTGGCTTTTCATTCCCTGTTACAGATCAAACAGTTTTTCATGCACAGTATGGCAAGTTTGTTCAGCAAACAAGGTTAAGAGACGTCTATCAAGGTTATAACGTAGTTGCCGATAACATTAAAGGTGGTTTTGCTATACAGTCACCTGTAGGTTTTGGTTTACGTCCCGAAAGAACAACACAATATGAAATCGGGTTCAAACAGCAAATTGGTTCTACCTTTGCTTTTGATATCACCGGTTTTTACAAAGATATAAAAGACCAGATACAAATTCGCTCAGTTTTTGCAGACCCTACTGCTAATCATAGACAATATTATGCATTTGTAAATGGCGACTTTTCAACTGTAAAAGGTGTTGAACTAAAATTTGATTTAAGAAGAACAAATAGACTGTCTGCTACTGTAGATTACACTTATTCGGATGCACTTGGCACAGGTTCAAATCCATCCTCAAGTTTCAGACAGATATGGCAGTCGCCAACGGCAACACCATTTTTCCCGCAGCAGGTTGCCCCGTTGGATTTTAACCAAACCCATACGGGTTTTATAAATATCGATTTTCGATTTGCAAAAGATGATGGTCCTTCATTTTTGGGAAGCAAAATTCTTGAGCGATTTGGCGCAAATTTACTTTTCTCGTTCACTAGTGGTTTTAACTATACCCGCTGGGACGACCAGAGCTTTGGGAACAGGGCATTTCCTATTGAATCACTCAATGCTTCTACAACACCATGGACATTCCAGCTTGACGCCAAAGTTGATAAAACTTTTGACATTGGTCCCTTCAATGCGAATATCTATGTGTGGGTAATTAATCTTCTTAACACGCAGAATGTTGTTAATGTTTTTAACACATCCGGCGATGCTTACGATGATGGTTGGTTGACCGGACCCGAAGGTTCTGCTCAAGTTGAATCCCTTCGCTCGGTATATGGCGATGAAAAGGCTCAACTTTATAAAGATATATATACGGCAATGAACTATGACTCCCGAAATTTTGGTACACCTAGGCAAATTAGATTAGGTATTAGGTTAAATTATTAAAATTACCTGATATTATC
>JAIOIM010000766.1 GCA_019912505.1 Ignavibacteriaceae bacterium | reverse complement strand
CCTTTACAATATAATGCCCGCTGTTGTTAATGGCGGACAAATCCAAACAAGCGAAACGATAAACCAAAACACAACACTTGAAGATAATTTAACCATAACAGCGGGGGATACACTTTACATAAATGCCGTCTACACTGTTCGTGATACTATCTTTGTAAATGATGGTGGGTTTGTAAAAATTAATCATGGAGGTGCAATTGTCTTTGAGGACGGCGGCGCGCTCGTTTATCAAAACTGGTCTGACTGTCTCGTAATAAACCAAAACGCAACGCATCCAAAACTGATGTGGCAGAATTATGGCACAGGCAATCGGTATAAAATTTATCGTCAAAAAGATAATCCTTACTATCAGTTAATTGCTACTATCCATAGCGATACTATAACAACTTATGAAGATATTTATACTATCATCGCGTTTGGACTACCGCAAATGATTGAAACTATTGCTAATTACTACATCATAGTTGAAGCATATAAAAGAATTTGGATGGCAAAGGATACCACAAATATTGCCGGTGTAACACGAACAGTTGCTAATATAGAAAAAGCCGCAGCAACATCTGAAACTATTATTACAGAATATAATTTGCTGCAAAATTATCCAAATCCTTTTAATCCGGTAACGACAATACATTACCAATTAGCAGCAGATTCTCGAGTTTTATTAACTGTCTACGACATTCTTGGCGATGAAGTAGCTGTCCTCGTTGACGAAGTTAAACCGATGGGAAAATATGAAATTACTTTTGATGCCTCTACACTTTCAAGCGGAATGTATTTGTACAAACTTACAGCAGGTAATTACACAAAAATTCAAAAGATGCTTCTTTTAAAGTAAGAAGAGGAATAGAAAGTAGTGAGAGAGTTTAAATAAAAAATTTATTTAACCATCCGGCATCAAACGGGTGCCGGGTTTTTATCAGTCGGCTTAATATAAGGCGCACAAATGCCGTATATTAAGTTTCAATTTTTTTATTGCATTAAACTTATACAAACAGTAAATTTATTCAGCCGTTGTAACGCGGAATATTCATTAGGCAGGTATAACGGCATCATTTTTATCACGGGCGTAAAATGAAAATTACTCTATACCAATTACTTCATAATTTTTTTACAAGCATATTCTTCTCAGCGCTGAGTATGCCCCTAAACCCCCGGCTAGACATACCCCCGGATAAGTACGCCCATTACCAAAACAAAAATTTATCATTAAGTTTCCTCTGCGGCGGCGGATTCCATTTTCAAAACAAACTAACCATTCACAATTGACCATTGATGAATTATGAAAACAAAACTATTCACAAAAACACTTTTTACTTTAACCTTTTTACTTTTTACTTGCGCTGCTTTCCCAACAACAAGGTTTGTAAGTAAAACCGGCAGCAGCGTACCGCCTTACACAACCTGGGCAACTGCAAGCGACAGCATACAGAAGTGCATAAATATTTGTAATGACGGGGATACGGTTATTGTTGCTAATGGAG
>JAIOIM010000765.1 GCA_019912505.1 Ignavibacteriaceae bacterium | reverse complement strand
ACTAAAACCGGGGTTAGAGTTCATCGGCGAAAATAAAAAAGACAAACAGGCAAACAAAGATTCTCTCCTTAGCGGCTCTCTCAAATACAACGAAATAAATCCGTTTATTTCCCTCTCCGATTTTTACGGTATCGGCATTTCTGCTAAATATTCACTAAGGGATGATTACCTGCCGCTTAGTGGTTTAATGGTTAACGAAGCTCGTTCAATTACTCAATATTACGATTTTGATTATTCCGGTATTCGTGAAGTAAACTCGAAGATTAGTTTAATACTTCGGCAAAAAAAATACTCAACCGAATTTAAAAATTTAGGGCAGCTAAACTCCGAAACTATTTTAATCAGGGCGCAAAATAAAATAAAACCAATGCATGCGTTAGACGGAGATTTGTTCTATGAAGTGTCTACTCAAAAGTCGGCAAAATTAGAAAGAGTTTTTGTCCGCGTTGAAAAAGGCACCGGCAATTTTATCTACATGGGAGATTTAAATAATAACGGTATAGCCGATGAAAATGAATACGATCCCACGATTTATGACGGTGATTATATCCAGGTTACTATACCCTCGGATGAACTATACCCTGTAATTGATTTAAAAACCAGCACAAGGTGGAAGATAGATTATTCAAAATTTTTTGGTGAAAAAAGCTTTCCTGGTTTACTGCTAAAACCGCTTTCCACCGAAACAATCTGGCGGGTTGAAGAAAACAGCAGAGAAGAAGATTACAAAAAAATATATTTGTTAAACTTCAGCGCTTTTCAGAACCCAGCGAAGACAATACGCGGTTTTAATTATTTACAGCACGATGTTTTCTTCTGGGAAAACGACCCTGAATTATCTTTCCGTTTTCGTTACTCGCAGCGAAGAAGTTTGAACCAATTTAGCGGCGGAATTGAGAGGGCGTACCAGCGCGAAAGAAGCATACGCATTAAATTAAAAATGGTTGAAGAAATAAGTAATCAAACCGATTTGATAAATCAAACTGATAATGTTGGCGCACCCGTATCATCAAACCGAAAACGACTGATTACCGGGAACAATATAATTACCGATTTTTCATACCGACCGGAGCGGAATATTGAAGTTGGTTTTAAAATTAAAGCCGGCAGAAGCACCGATCTTTTGCCGGAAAACCCAACTATAATTGATATAAATTCTCTAACTCTGCGGTTCAATTTATCTTTCCTCGGTAAAGGCAGACTCCGGATAGAAATTGAAAGAAACGAATTAATAACAAACACCACAGAAAATTTTCTTCCGTTTGAATTAACGGGCGGCAACGCAATAGGCAAAAATTATTTTTGGCGTTTAAATTTTGATTATAGAATATCAAATAATTTGCAATCTACATTAAATTATGATGGGCGAGTTAAGCAGGGAAGCCAGGTTATTCACAACGCTCGTGCTGAAGTTCGAGCATATTTTTAGGAGGCATTATGGAAATAAAATCCGATACTGTAGAAGTTCATATATTTAAGGTTATAAATGGAGAACTAAAATTTTTAATTTTGAAGCGTGCAAATAATGTGGTCTTCCCTGGTTTGTGGCAGATGGTTACCGGTAAAATAGAAGGTGATGAAAAAGCATACGAAACAGCGCTAAGAGAGTTAAAAGAAGAAACCGGTTTAATACCAAAAAACCTATGGGTTGCGCCGAATGTAAATTCTTTTTATTCCCATGAAAATAATTCCATTATCTTTTTACCGGTATTTGTAGTAGAGGTTGAAATTGATGCCGAGGTTATCATCGGCGAAGAACACACCGAGTATAAATGGGCGGCGCCCGAAGAAGCTCAAAAATTATTTGCCTGGGCTGGGCAGCGAAAATCAGTCGAAATAATTACCCAATATTTTCTAAAAGAGAAAAACTTTTTAGAGTTGGTTAAAATAAATCATTAGCTGATTATTTAATTTAAATCGAGTTTTTGAATAAGAAACAATCATTGGAATAATTCGGCAATTGCTTCATTTTTTTTTATTTTAACCACTCTCATTTTTTAATAATTTTTGGAGTTCCATTTGGGCTTATTAGTCGTAGGTTCTTTAGGGTTGGATACCGTAGCCACCCCTTTTGACAAAGTTGAAGATGCGCTTGGCGGTTCGGCAACTTATATTTCGCTTGCATCAAGTTATTTTTCCGGACCGGTTTATCTTGTTGGAATTGTTGGAGAAGATTTCCCTAAAAGATATATAAAACTTCTCGAAGACCACCATGTTGACCTTGAAGGACTGCAGGTTGTTGAAGGCGGAAAAACTTTTCGCTGGTCGGGTAAATACCACTATGATTTAAACGTGCGTGACACGCTTTTTACTGAGCTGAATGTTTTTGAAAATTTTGACCCGGTAATTCCTGATAAATGTCGGAAAGCCCATTTTGTTTGCCTCGGTAATATCGATCCCGTGCTTCAGGGAAAAGTGCTCGACCAGATGGAGAATCCGCAGTTTGTAGTTTGCGATACAATGAACTACTGGATTGAAGGAAAAAAAGATGATTTGATGAAAGTTCTACCGAGAGTTAACGTACTAATCATCAATGATTCTGAAGCGCGATTGCTTGCTCACGAACCCAACCTTATTAAAGCAGCAAGAAAAATTAGAGAGATGGGTCCCGAAATTTTAATAATAAAAAAAGGGGAACACGGAGCCCTTCTTTTTATGGAAGATGTAATTTTTTCTGCCCCCGCATATCCGATGGAAATGATATACGATCCGACAGGCGCGGGAGATAGCTTTGCCGGGGGCTTTATCGGTTACCTTTATAAATCGCAGGATTTAAGCCCTGCTTCTATGAAACGCGCAGTAATATACGGCAGTGCTCTCGCTTCTTTCTGCGTTGAAAAATTTAGTACCAAGGCGCTGGAAGATTTAAGCTATTTAAGAGTTCAAGACCGGTACCGCGAATTTCTAACTTTGTCAAGGTTTGATGAATACGATTGATTATTTTTCGTTAAAGTTTGAAAACAACAAACTAATTTTCCTCGATCAGACAAAACTACCTCTGGAGGAAGTTTACATTGAAACCGCTGACTATGAACGTGTTGCAGCAGCTATTGAGCGGCTTGAAGTGCGCGGGGCTCCGCTTATTGGAGTATCCGCCGCTTACGGATTGGCTCTATCGT
>JAIOIM010000764.1 GCA_019912505.1 Ignavibacteriaceae bacterium | reverse complement strand
AAATCATCATCAAGCGAAAGGGAAGATGAAGCAGGATTTAATAATGCCGTTCTAGAATCAGGTGAAGAATATTGGGCTGAGAAGCAAACATCCCCGAGTATCATTGCACCGGCAGATGTGCCGGCTACCACTCCCCCGTTTTCAAAAACATACCTAATTGCATCTTCTGTTTTTGTACCTTTCCAGAGTTTTACATACTGCCACTGATCGCCTCCCTTTAAGAAAATTATTTTTGCGGTAATCAGTTCATCGTATGTTGCTTGAAGATCGGCATCTTCGCGGGTTGATATTTTTTTATTGTAAGCGTTTGATGCCCCAAGTGAGACAAAATAATTAGGCAGCCAATTAGTTGCATCGCCGTAATATAAAATTACTACTCTGCCGCTATCACCCTTGTCAACAATCCAACCATAAGGGTCATCGCTCCAACTGCCATAGTCTTCCGATCCGCCGCCAACTGCACAGATGAATCCCTGAGCGTTTAATGAACCCAAATATAGAAGTGTTATAAAAAAATATTTAAGCAATTTTTTCCTTAAAAAGATAAGCCAACCGATACACGGTGCACGCTCGGTAAAATATCATAAAATGCAAACGCATAATCGAAACGAATTAAGCTTCCGCCGAATGGGATGTTTGCGCCGGCACCAGCTGTAAAATTTTCATCATCATAATTATAGCGGTAACCGCCGCGCAAAAAAAAGCGGTCGAAGAATGAAAACTCTGTTCCGAAGTGCAAACGCTCGTTGTTGTCGTTTGGATGTACGGCATCAACAGCACCGCGCATTTTTACAAACTGTAACGAAAAAATATCAAAACAAATACCAACCTGAAAATTTAACGGCAGTGAAAATTCCTCGGTTTGCAGCCGTGCAGGAGTAAGGCGGCTGAACGGATAATTTTCATTTTTAAGATGAACTATATTCAGGTCAGCACCGTCATATTTTAAATTGCTGCCGAAATTGCTCATACTCATGGCAATGGTTAAGTTACGGAAATCGAGTTTGTACTGCGTACCGAGATCGAAGGCGACACCATCCGCTGTTTCATTCCAAATTCTTTGATAAACATATTTAACTGTAATACCAGCACTAAATTTATCTGTTAACATACGCGAATATGTTAAACCAAGTGCGATGTCCCCTGCATCAAAAAACCGACCTGTGCCGTTAGGCTGTTCTTCGGTGGTTACTTCCATCTTGTCTGTTGTAAATACAATCATCTGCGCGGCAAACACGCCTACATCCGGCACATTATACGCAATTGCTGCGGCATTAAAATCAAATAGATTAAACCAATTCATATACGAAAAATCGGCATCGAATGATTTTACATTTGTAATTCCAGCCGGATTCCAAAACACAGAAGAAGCATCATCAGTTAGCCCTACCATCGCACCGCCTAAAGCAGCGGCACGTGCGCCAACCGGTATCTGCAAAAACTGTGCACCCGAAGTGCCAAGGTTTGGATTTTGTGCAGATAAAAACGAGCTTAAAAATATTATTATAAGAAAAACTTTTTTCATTTTATTCTCCATCCGTAATTCATTCGAATGATCGGTTTATTTAATTACTGCAAATCTTTCAATGTACTCTGCATCCTGAGTTTTAACTACATAAATGTAAACTCCGGGAGCAATTTGGCGCCCGCTTTCTGAACGAAGATCCCAGGTTTCGGTACCGGCTGAAGAACTGTGATATAGAGTTTTCACACGGTCAGCATTAACCGAAAAAATGTAAATTGTACATTCGGGCGGAAGATTTATAAATTGTATTTGCCGCAGAGGCTCGCGCCTTAGTTCACCAAACTCGGGTTCGTAAAGTGACGATACGATGTACGGGTTGGGCACTACGCGAATAACATTCATATTGTTTTTTACAACCTGGTTATCAACAACTGCTCCATCAATTTTAAAGCGATATTTGTCCTGGATGTTCGGTTCAATAGGGACTACGGTTTTTACTGAAAACGCATTGCCCGCTTTGGGAGGTGAAGCGTTTGTAAATTCAACCCTACCTTTTAACCCGTTGAATATGAAGGTATCTAAATTATAAAGCGAATCCAATGATTCAACTAACGTCATCGCAGAATCTTTAACGG
Organism: Ignavibacteriaceae bacterium; assembly: GCA_019912505.1. GTDB lineage: Bacteria > Bacteroidota > Ignavibacteria > Ignavibacteriales > Ignavibacteriaceae > CG2-30-36-16. Next base: position 4,805 of record JAIOIM010000764.1, on the reverse strand, counting down.
ACAAATTGACAAAACCGTTTCCGGAACCATCCTTCCCGTTACCTTCAATAGCAATTATAAACAAGCCTTTCTGAACTTCAATCTGATTATCAACTGTAAAAGTCAGTTCAAAATTATCGGTACCTCCTATTCTCGAAACCGATTGTATCACCTCGGGAGGGTTAAGAGTAAATATTACTCCATCCGGTGTTGACTGCGGCTTGCCGAGTATAAAAGGACGATTATTAACAATAGTATCTGCACTGTTTTTTACAATATTAACGGCATAGTTTATCGAAAGGTAATCATCTTTTGCCGGAAGCGAATCTGCAGGGGCAAGAGGGTTTGGGTTAAACATTCTTATTTCTAAACCGGGGATAACAGAGCCATTGCGCGAATACACTATACCGGGATATGCTCTCGGTATATAAGTGTTGTCTTCTTTAAGTACATCGCCTGTGTTGATATCAACAATATCAAATATTGTTGGCGTCTTAAATATAAACCCGTATTTATGCGGCAGGGTTTTGGAAGAATCGGAAACTACTGCATAAACCTGTGTTTCTAATTTCCCTTTTTCGATTTTGGGAATAAAGTTAAATCCAATTTCGTAATTGTTACCCGCTATTTCATTGTTGTCTGCAGGAGTAATAATTAGATTATAATTAGATTTTCCGTTCCCGATATTTTCAACTGTTCCGGCTGTAACAGGTGTTCTTCCAAGTGCCGATGAAGAGGGAATAACGGCTTTAACATTTTTTAAATCAGTACGGGTGCCTTTTGCACTTTCAAGACTTTCCAGATCAGTTCCGCCTCTATCGTAAGCAGTTATTGTGTACCAGTATTCAAAACCGTTTACTACTTTGTCGTCTGTATAACTATACTGTAAGCCTCTATCTAAACCAATATCGTTTACAACATCGTAATCGGCAATCTGCATCCAGTTTATTCCTTTGTCGCTGCTTTTATAAAGCCGATATCCCTCAAAATCATACTCGCCAGTAAATTTATCTTTACTTGCTTCTGCAACATCATTCCAATAAAGAGTTACTTCACTACTACCCGCGCTCGCGTATAAAGTTGGTGTTGCAGGTGGTTTAGCAACTTCAAAATTAAATTCTAGGATGCGGTATGCTTCATTTAATGAACGGTATAAATCGGCTCTGTCATCGCCGGCAATAATAGCTGTGTAAAAGGTTAATGTATCACCGCGCTTTAAAGTATATGGTCCGGAACTTAAATTAGCAACAAGATCAAGACCACCGGCAGGTATTGTTGCCGGGTCATCGAAATGGAGGTTAGAACTATTCCCGGGATGGAAATAGGCACTGCCGAATTGTGAATTAAATAATGCCGGATCGGAAGACATGATGCCGTACTGTATAGTATCGATGTCCCGATCATCATAATATAAGTTATAATGTAGGTCGGTAATGCCTAGCTGAACCCCGTTAACTTCCGGTGTACGCAGAAACGCAACACCCATCTCACCGACTTTTCCGTCTTGCCATTCTGCGGAGTAATTATCTGAATCATAGTAATAAACGAAGTTTTTTTCTTTATCAAAACCAATTTTGTCATCATCGTACTCAGGCACTCCGCCGCTTATGTTCCCGATATCAAGATCGGTGTACATACTAAAATAAACATTATTTAAGTCTGACTTTCCATTATTACTAAGCATGTATTTATAAAAAATAATATTCTGAGCAAATTTAACACCGTATGTATAACCTACCTGGTCAAGTTGAATGCCGAGAACTTTTATAGTGTTATTGCTATCGTTATAGGCGCAGTAACTGTCCTGGTCGGATACAATTATTGGATTACCATCTTTATCTTTTACAGGCCAACCATAAACTGGGTGCCAGGTTTCCGGGTTATCGCTAAAAGCAATCTGTGCAAGGTCGGGGTTTTGATAACCGTAGGCAGCCTCCCACTCTTCATTTGTGGTGTAACGCCCTTGAACAACATTTCCGGGTATTCCTACTATGGGGTTTATTCTGTAGATGTAATGCTTTCCGCTGTTTATTGGAAACTCGCCGGAAGGGCCCTGCGTAATACGTCTTGGATACAGTTTGCCTCGATTTTCAAAAAACAAACCGATGTTGCTTGCGTTATGCGTACCGCCTGCCCTGTCACTTATTCTTGACGTTTTATCGATAGTATTGTTTTCTTCTTTTCCATCTCTTCCAACCTGTGCGTAGGAAAGCGAGACAAGAAAAATGATAAGAACAGTTGAAAGAATTTTTTTCATATACGTTCCAAAATCTTTTTGTTATTAAAATTTTATTGAGGCACCGAGGCGTATTGTGCGTGGCGGTCCAAAACTAGATGGATCGCGCATATATTCTGATGACAAATTTCCTTCGAAAGTAAAATCTGGTTCACCTGTATCACCATAAACACTTAGTATATTTCTATGATCTGTTACATTTAATATTTCAGCAAATACTCTAAGTTTAAGCATACCCGCTAATTTTACTTCTTTGCCGATTAACAAATCGATGTTGTATGTACCAGGCTGGCGGAGCGAGTTACGCTCAACAAAACCAATATCTCTTCCGCTCGGTGTGTAGGGATAACCAGATGCAGCTTTTATAATTACGCTTAAATCCATATCACCTAAAATTTTATTACTAAAAATTTCAGGACCCTCATCGGTTGGAATTGTAAAAGTACCGATGGCATTAAACACGTGTGTTTTATCAAAACCTAAATAATATAACTGGGTTGATTCCTGAGTGCCTGGATATTGTTCTGTTTCGGATGATGCACTCCCCTTTGCTACTGAATATGTGTATGTAATTCCGCCAGAAAAATATCTATCCGGGCGTACATCAAGATTTATTTCAAAACCCTTCATGTTTGCATAATCTTCATTTACATAAACTGTGTAGCCGGTGTACCTTCCATCAACAAACGGGAAATAATACCGTGTACCGATTAGCCCCGTTACATCTTTATAATAAGCAGTAACATTCATCGCAATTCTATCGGTAAACTGATGAGCAATACCAACCTCATAAGCAATTGTTCGCTGTGCATCAAGATTAGCCTGACCGAATAATGGTTCGCGAACATTCAAATCGTATTGTTGATTTTCAAAAAGAAACTGAAATTCCGGGTTTTGGAAAAAATGTCCGTACGCAAAATGAAGTTTTGTTTTATCGCTTATTGGGTGTGCTATACCGATGCGCGGAGAAAACTGTGCACGTGGCTTAACTGTAATAAGCGAACCTTCAATCAAAGGATTTTCTCTGAACCTTACGTTTGCATTTAAATAATCGAAACGTAAACCGAGATTGACAATGAGATACGGGAACTCAATTTTATCCTGGACGTATCCTGCAGCTTCGTAAGGTTGAGAGTCGTAATTGTTTATATACGGGTAATTACGTTTAGGATCATAAATGCTGTAAAGTTTTATATAATGTTTCTTAAATGCACCGCCGAATTTTACTTCGTTAAATTCGTTTATTTGCCATACAGCATCGGCTTTTACATCGGTTGTAACAGTTCTACTGTCAGTTAATGATACCGGGTTGGCAAGTTTGTAAAATTCAAAACCAGTTCCTATATTTTCAAAATATTCAAACTGGTTAACGGCGAGATAATCAGCGGTATCCTTATCAATCCCGTTATAGTAGCCCTGGTTGAAGTAGGAAAACCGGACATCATAGAAAAAATTATTTGCAACTGTGTGTGTAAAGCTGAACGCACTTTGCCAGCTATCCGTTCTGCTTTTTGAATATTGCTCCGGAATGTATTTATAGTCGTGCGAATAATTTTGATGTTTGTTTCTGCTTCCACGGTTTGAGAGTGAAACTTTTATATTCGGGAGAAGCGTAGTTGTCAGTTTTGTAAAGAAAGTCCAGTCATTGTTGTAACCAAAAGGAAGGTAGTTGCCTTCTTTATTTTGTTCGCCAGAAAGGAAAAACTTTACACCGGAAATAACCGTACCGCCGAGGCTTGCAATCAATCGAGTTTCATGCAAGTCTGAATAACGCTTTATTCCAAACTCGCTGCTTCGCACTTCAACTTTACCGCTAAACTTCTCCCCCCCATCGCGTGTAACAATATTTACAACACCGCTAAGAGCGTTGCCATATTCGGCATTAAAAGTTCCGCTAAGCAAGCTCATTTCCTGAATCGCGTCATTATTAATTTGTGTTGCAAGTCCGCCAAGCAGCGGGTCTTGAACATACATACCGTCAATCATATAAGCAACTTCGTTTGAGCGCCCGCCTCGGATATGAAGGTTTGAACCATTACCCACCACACCTGCTTGTAATGATAACATTTCGGTAAAAGTGGAAACGGGAAGTGCTTCAATTTGTTCGCGGCTTATTACGGATATACTGCTTGTTAAATCTTTTTGAATGAGAGGTGTTGTTGCAGTTACCACAACTTCACCAACAGTTATTGAAGTTGATTTTAGCGGTGCGGAAAGTTCCGTTGTCTGGTCAACAATTATTTTTACTCCCTCAAACAAGTTGGTTTCATAACCAAGATAACTAATTTTTACTTTGTAGCTGCCGGGCGGTATATTTAACAAAACATAATGTCCGTCAAAACCCGTGGCGGCTCCAAGCCCGGTTTCTTCAATTAAAATATTAGCACCAATAAGCGGCTCCCCCGTATTGGCGTCTGTTATTTTACCGGTTAGTTTGCCGGTAGTGCCTGCATAAATAAATGTTGAAAATAAAATTGCCAGGATCAAGAGTTTTTTCATCTCCGCTCCGAATCTATGTTTTTTATATATTATAAAATAACTAACTGCTGGTCTTCCATTATTTCGCCGGTTTCTTCAAGTATTTTTTTTG
>JAIOIM010000763.1 GCA_019912505.1 Ignavibacteriaceae bacterium | reverse complement strand
ACCGTTTCAACGGTTTAATTACCCGATAAGCATTCATCACATCAGCACCTTTAGCCCCAGAGCGTATCGGTTACATTTAAGTACTCAACTTGACTGTATCGTAAACCGTTAAAACGGTTAGCTCTTTTTTTGAACTTACCTTAACACTCGGATTAATTCCTGTACACAGGCACAGCATTAACACCAGGATTAATCCCGGCACACAGAAACAGCATTAACACCAGGATTAATCCCGGTACACAGCAACAGCATTAACACCGGGATTAATCCCGATGTTAATTGTGCTCATCAAATTAATATCGTTACGGCGTTGGGGGTTCGGGTTCTCATTTCCTTTTTTGTTTTTCGGCCATGGAGTATCGAAATATTTTACCACTACAGGGTCATCGGCATATGCCATCCTTCCTGCACGGTTTATTTCGTTTACCCTGTCGTAAACCTTTTTATATGCTTCAAGCTTTCGCTGTGTATAGTTTTTGTTATCCTCTTTTGCTTTTTCCTGAGCATCGTCTACGGCTTTTAACTCCGTCATAAGAGTTGTTCCCTTTGCATCGAAATCGGCAGGCATTTTTTGCGCGGTTAGCTCGGTATTGTATTTTGTTACTAAGGCAATAATAGTAGGTGTGTTGTATAAAAGCAGCGACTCGTTATACTGCCACATTGAATAATCGGCAGGGAATTCATTACGTTGAGGTGCTGTTTTCGGAAATGTTTTATCAATGAAAAACTTTGCTTGTTTTATCCATTGATATGCTCCGGCACGTTTTGCGTCTTTACTTTTTGTAACCGCTTCCAATTCCTTTGCAATTGCCGAGTCTGTTTTAAAAGCTTCGGCTTCAGTAATTTCAGTCTGGAAGGCGCTAAAGTAATCCGCATCTACACCGAGATTTGCGAGAAGTGTTTTGTCAATCGAGATGTTATAGCATGTCCGTGCTATTTCAATAAGCATCTCCATTGCAACCGGGAATGTTACTGCTGTTCCCATAACATTTTTCCTTATATAGTTATTTAATTCCGGTTTATTTACCGGGTTATTATCCAACCTAAAAAAAAATTGTTGTTAAACAGTACTCAAGAAAAACAATGATTGTACTGCCGCAGATATGTTTTAAATAAGTAGAATACCCGCAGCCTCGTCTAACCGGTTTAAATTTCTCATTTTTTATTATTAGTTGCAAATCCATTTTTTTGCTTTTTTAAAATACCTCTCGTTTTTGCTCATTTTCCAACCTTTTTGTCATTTTTTTTTACTTGTCGCTAATATTTACTCCACTTTTTAAGTTTTTACTATACCGGAGCCTATTTGTAAAACACCTTTACTCTTTTATGCTGCCCCGCGGTTAATTTTTAGATGCCCGGTGATAATATTTACAACAACGCAACCTATTTATACAACTTGTTAACAATTTATAGAACATTTGTTACGGCAATTAATACTGCTTTACCTCTTTATACAACACTTTTAATCATATTTTAAACTCCTTAAACAATTCCTGCGGATATGCAGCTAATATTTACAACTCATTTACAAATCTTTACTACCCAGTAAAGCTTCTATAAAAGAACGGAAACAGTTTATAAAAAGAATATGCCGACAAGTATAGCCCCATACCACTACCCCAACATTTTTAATTTCCCATCCTTCTCATTTATGTAATTGTTCACAAACTTTCAGCGGCGGAATAAGTGATAGTTATATTTACTCTTGACATTAAAATTACAAATAGAGAATTTAATGCGAGAAATAAAATTGTTCCCCGTGTTTTTAATTTTGTAATGATTGTTATGAAGTTAACCCTGGTCAGAAGAAGATATTTCAATAATAGAGGGGGAAAAATAAGCGGCAAATAACGTGGTCTAAATTAAACCATAAGTCCAGAACGTGGTTCATTTTACTTAATCAATATATCTTATGAAACCCAATAATGAGAGGTTCACCGAATTGTTAAATGCCACTTCTTGAAAAACATATTTCATAAAAATAGAGTTACATAATGAAAACGCAAAAAGATAAACCAGTGCAAAATAAAATTATAGTTTTCGAAAGCAGAAAAATCCGTCGTACCTGGTACAAGGATGAATGGTATTTTTCTGTAATAGATGTTTGCGGAGCTTTAACGGATAGCCCTGATGCTGACGCATATTGGAGAAAGCTTAAACAGCGGCTTAGTAAAGAAGGAAGTGAAGTCGTGACGATTTGTCACGGGTTGAAATTAGAAGCTGCTGATGTTAAAAAGTATTTAACCGATTGCTCAAAATACAGAAGCCAAACAAACAGAAAAAGAATTTCTTACCTAAACATTCAAAAGATGCGAATGTGAATGATTGAAAATAAAGCTCGATTACAATTTGGACTTTTTGTTTAGTACCCTTTTCAAAATTATAGTTTTCGATAATAGGAAAATCCGCCGTATCTTTATGATATTTATTCACGAATAGCCAAAATGGAAGTTGTGCAATACCACTCAAGAAAAACAATAGAGATAATCTTTCTATTTTATTGTCTTTCATTATTTTTTATATATATTAGCGGCAGATAATAATGTTTTCTGCCAGGAGTATATGTCGGCAAATAGTCTAAAAACTGAAATAACTAACTTTAGTAACAACTATAGTTATTTGAATCTCAAATTCTTAAAGGAAGAATTACATAAAAAAAATATTTCCTTCAAAGATATTTCTGTTAATCAGTACCTGTATTCTTTAAAGAAAGATCATTTAATATATGATGCGGGGCTTAATTGGTACTCCAAAATTTCAAATCAGTTTGAAATAGATACAGTTCCTATAAAACCATTAAGTGACATCATAAAGACAAGCTTCCCCTTTCTTGATTTTAATATCTGGTCTATTGCACAATTAAAAAATTATTTTCATCATCTATTTACCCAAAATGTTCAATTTATTTATTCCGATTTTGAATCATTAAATTCGTTATATGATTTTTTATTAAATAAGAATTTTAATGTATATAATAATCCGGATAAAAGATTATTGGAATCGCATTTTAATATTAAAGAAGATACGATAATATTACGCCCATCAATTTCAGAAGAACCTGCTAAAGAAAATTTCTCCACTATCGAAAAGACATTAATTGATTTATTCATAGAAGGTGAAAAGCTTAATCTTTTTGATAGATCTGAATACAAAAGAATTTTTTACAATATTATTTGTTCGTCACGTATAAATATTTCAAGTATGCTTAGGTATAGCAATCGCAGAGAGATTAGAAAAACTTTTGTTGATAAAATCATGCTGTCTGAAAAGTATATTAATTGCGGGTAAATAATGATTGACCCTAAATGTTTTGAAAAACAATGGCTTGAATCTTGCAAAAATTCTTTTCGCCATAATATTGACATTTCTTTACTTGAGCGAACAATTTACGCTTTTGAATTATTATCGCGGCTTGCTAATATTAAAAGAGATTTTATTTTCAAAGGGGGTACATCATTGATTCTTCTATTGCCAGGGTTAAAAAGACTCTCGATAGATATAGATGTTATTGGTAAATTTTCCGAAGAAGAACTGTCTTCAATAGTTGGCAATTCCGTCTTTCATAAACTCGATCACGATAAAAGAACGAGTGATAGTAAAATTCCCAAAAAACATTTTAAATTTTATTATACATCTAAAATAGATTCCAGCGAAAAATATATTCTTCTTGATATATTGGATTCAAGTAATCCATATTCAAATACTATTGAGCAAATTATTTCTAACAAATTGTTTTTCATTAAAGAAGAATCAAAAGTTAAACTACCTTCTGTCAGCGATATTCTTGGTGACAAGTTAACAGCATTTGCACCTCACACAACAGGCATTTCTTATGGTTCTGATAAGTCTTTGGAAATTATAAAGCAGTTATATGATTTGCATAATCTGTTTGATTTTCTCACTGATAAAGAAGCCGCGATATCAACATACACAAAAATCGCTTTAGAACAATTTTCGTATAGAAATTTAAAATTAACCTCGAATGATTCTCTCAAAGACACATTTCAAACGGCTGTTAAATTATGTAAACTGGATTTTAAAGGCTCCATCGAAGATGTAGAAACTAAAGAATTAAGGAAGGGTATCCAGGGTTTAAGCGGTTTTCTGATTGATAATGATTTCAATCTTCAAATTGCAAAAACTGCTGCTTCAAAAATCGCATTGCTTTCAACAATTTTTCGTTTCCCTAATACCAAAATAAATTTAAATGATATGCTCTACAATGAAACTCGCTTAAAATTATTGAAAGATTTTCAATTGTCGGCTTCATTTGGTTCTTTAAATAAATTGAAAAAAATTAATGTTGAAGCATTTTACTATTGGTATCTTATATCAAAACTCACTGATGATAACGAATGGCTAACTCCTTAATTGAAAATTGTATCTTAAACACTCCGCCGCCGTTGCGAATTCGACCGGGAAATCAGTTTAAATATTAAATCTATTTTTCTCCCTTCGCCTGCCTGTCGGCTGTCGCGATGTCGAACTAACCTTTATTGCTCGCCTATCAAAAACCACTTCTTGCCAGACATATTTTTATAATAATAGGGTTTTATAGTTCAACAGAAGAAGAAATTGCAATAATAGAAGGGAAAAAATAAAAGGCGCAGTAATCAATTCTTAACGCACACCTTGAACTCACTAACATCAAAAAGTATAATACTCTGCTTGGCGTTATTTGCGAAATAATCATCTCTAAGTATGCAAAAGAAATGACCACTCGTAACACACAAACACACAGAGAAGAAATCCACAGATTGGCTCGGTTACCGGGAACTTTTCTTTTTAGACGGTTCCCCTCTGAAATCTGGTT
>JAIOIM010000762.1 GCA_019912505.1 Ignavibacteriaceae bacterium | reverse complement strand
TCGTTATTGTCACGTTGCTATTACAGGCGCAAAGCAATACAGCCCAAACATCCAATAATGAATTGGAGTTTATACAGGGCACCGATCTTTCGGCTCTTCTCGAAGTTGAGGAACATGGCGGCATTTTCAAAGAAAATGGTTTGCAAAAAGATATTCTGCAAATATTAAAAGACCATAACATAAATTATGTACGTTTGAAGATTTGGCATTCTCCAATTACTGGTTATAACGGTCTGCCGAAGGTTATACAAATGGCATCGCGTATAAAACTTATGGGTTTAAAATTTTTGTTGGATTTTCATTATTCCGATACATGGGCTGACCCGGGTAGTCAAATAAAACCCGCGGCATGGCAGGGTTTATCTTTTCAAACATTAAAGGATAGTGTTTACGAATATTCAAAAAGTGTTATCTCATCGTTAAAACTTTACAACGTTCTGCCGGATATGATTCAGATAGGCAATGAAATAACGTGCGGTTTTTTGTGGGATGAGGGGCGCGTTTGCAATCAGTTTAATTCCAATCAGCAATGGAATCAGTTTGCTGGATTAATAAAAGAATGTATCCGCGGGGTTAAAGAAAATATTGATTCCGGGGATAGCGTAAAAATCGCTATTCACATCGACCGTGGAGGAGACAACACTGGAAGCCGTTGGTTTTTTGATAATCTAATAGCTAAGGGTGTTGACTTTGACATCATCGGTTTATCTTATTATCCTTGGTGGCACGGCACTTTGAGTGATTTAGAATTTAATGTTAACGATTTGGCGCAGCGATATGGTAAGAATATTATTCTTTTAGAAACTGCTTACCCCTGGACATTAACCTGGAATGATAACACAAATAACATTGTTGGGAATTCAAATCAACTTCTCCCCGGCTACCCTGCTGAGGTTGAGGGTCAAAAAAAGTTTATTGTTGATATTAAAAACCTAATCAAAAATATTCCAAATAATAAAGGATCCGGTTTTTTTTACTGGGAGCCTGATTGGATTACCGCTCCGCAATTGGGTTCGCCCTGGGAAAACGTAACACTGTTTGATTTTTCCGGTGAGTTGTTAAATTCAATTACTGCATTCGATTCAACATATTCCGGTTTATCTAATTCAAATGGATTAATAAACTCATTCTCATTAAAACAAAATTTTCCAAACCCTTTTAACCCCGCAACTATAATTGAATACTCGATACCAACATATTCGCACGTTACAATAAAAGTTTATGATATACTCGGAGTTGAAATAAAAACTGTAGTTAATGAAGTGCAAACACCCGGGGACTATAAAAAATATTTTGACGGCAGCAAGCTTTCTAACGGTGTTTATTTTTATCAATTAAAAGCCAATGGCTTGGTTAGTGTAAAAAAAATGATTTTGCTGCGATGATAATTACCAAGACAAACCCCCTAAAGTTATTATTCCATAATAAAAAAAAGCGGCATCAGCCGCTTTATAAATTGAAGTAAGTTATGTATCTACTTGATTAACATCAATTTTTTTGTACTCACAAAGTTATCTGTCTCCAAGCGGTAAAAATAAACGCCTGTAGATACTTTGTTATTCAAACTGTTCGTCCCATCCCATTGAATTTCGTAACGTCCTCTATCTTTTACATCGTTAACAAGAGTTTTTACTGCACGCCCAAGAATATCGTACACAGTTAGTTTAACTTTTAACTGTGCCGGTATTGTATAACTGATAGAAGTAACAGGATTAAATGGATTCGGATAATTTTGTTGAAGTTCAAACTCCGTTGGGAGTAAATGTGCATTTGTATTTTCACCAACAATAACCACATCGGTTCCGCCGGAAAAAGCAACAACTTCGCCGAGGCGTGAAGCGGCTGCAAACTCCCAGCTTGCGTTTCCGTCAACATCACCGAATGATTCAATAAGCTCGGCGGCATTACCGCTGCCGGTAAATGGATAATTAAATATTTGATCCCCTGCTTTAGCTTCAAAAATATTTATCTCCTTGTTTAAATCCGCAACGCCAAATTCCGGCAGATCATCACCGGTTATATCTTTTAATATTCCAACACCAAGGATATTACCCGCAACATTTTTATTCCAAATTATATCACCTGTTGAACCTTCAAGTAAATAGCAGGCGGGCGCAATACCGCTTACAAATATATCCTCGGTTCCCGATTGATTTATATCGGAAACAACGCGCATATCTTCAATAAAAACATTCCCTATATTTTTTTGCCACAAAAGTACCCCGGCATCGCTGCTTAAAACATACACGTTTCCACCAATATCACCAACCACAACATCCGATGCAAGATCGCCGCCGACATTATTAATTTCATAAACTGTCCAGGGTGTATTTGATGTAGGAAACGACCAGAGAATATTTCCAAGTGAGTCGAACCCGATAACTTCATACGCCGAACCAACACGGGTTCCGAATGCGCCGCCGATATCGTTTGAAGCCACCATATATTTTAATTTCTTCTGTCCGCTCTGGTCAATCCTCCATATTTGCGCGCCGGTGCTTCCGTCTAACATATACACTGAAAAATTTCCTTCGCCGGTATTTTCGTTACCGCTTTGTGAAACTAAAACCTCCGGAATTCCGTCACCATTTCTATCACGCTTTACATCGAGCCCCATTATATCGCCCGAACCATAATTAATTGAGTCGCCGAATTCCCAAAGTTTTCCGCCGGTAACACCGTCAATTGCGTAAACAAATTCGTTGCCGCCGCCGGTACCAATAACAACGTCTTTAATTTCGTCGCTATTTAAATCTGCCGTTTGTAAACACCATGAGTAATCAACCGAACCGGTATTGTTGCTGCCGAGATATGTATTAAACTTCCAGAGAATATCGGCTTTGCCCGATGAATTGCCGTTAAAGGCAACTGTGTAATAATTTTCGGCGGAAACAACAAGATCATTCACACCATCACCGTTTATATCATCAAGCCCTTTTAACGCGCGAATAGTGAGATCGTTATAATTAGTATTTGGATTTTCGGGTACAAAGCCTGACCAAACTTTTGTGCCGAGCGATGAATCGAACGCGGTTACATTACCGAGCAGCGGAACTCTTGCTGCCGCTGAATTAGAGGCATTCGAATATATTATAAAAGTGTCGCTTAACGCTGTATACACGTGTGGCGAAAACCATATTCTAAAGCTTTTTGATGAAATAGAATCAACTCGAATAGGAAAGCCAATTTTATCGAGAGAAAAATTATCGCTAAAAACTCTACACGAATCTATTACAAGCGGAGCTGAACCATAATTGCTTATCTCTATTTCTTCATACGAAAGTGAGTTAATACGTTTATTTCCAAAATTTATCTGAGATGACGAAAGCCCTATATACGGCGCCGTAAATACACCCGCACCCTGCAGACGCACTTTTGAATAGATAAAATTCGGATCGTTATGATACAAAAGAAGTGAATCATCATAGCTAATATTTGAAGCAGGAGTAAAATGAACCACAAAAGATTTCATACTATCAGGCTTAATAACAACAGGAAACGAACCGTCAATTACAAACGAATTTTTGTTTATGTACGCAGAATCGATAATCAAATTTGCCGTTCCATAATTCAGTACTTGAACTAATGCATCAGAAGTAGAATCGATTTGAACATTACCAAAATTTATATTTGTTGTTAGCAAATCAATGCCGGGTGAACCACTGCCGCCAAGATTGTATTTGAACAACATTCTTCCGCTGCTTGAGTTTAATGGTTCGGCAACGAGCCAGAAAAATGAACCGTCCCATGCAAGCCCGCGCGGGTTTTGCCGTACGCCCGGGTTCTCCGGTACATGAAAAGAAAACAGAGTATCTTTTGTTGTTAGGCTGACGGCATAAATGTTTTCCGGGTCGCCTTCGAACCCATCCATCACATAAAAGAGCGTGTCCCCTTTTACAGTAATGCCTGTCGGTTGTGTACCGAATACTGGAATTGTGTCGACAATCGTTTTTGTATTAACGTCTATTTTATAAAGTGCTGCTTCATTATTTGGATAATAAAATGAAACCCAAACACCTGAGCCATCCCACGCAGCGCCGCCAATATATTTATTTGCTAACGGTGTTGTTATCGAATCGAGTACATTACCGTTAACATCAACTTTTAATAGTTTTTGTTTTGAAGTTTTTCTCTCAAGATACCAAAAATAAGTGCCGTCAAAAGTAAGACCCTGCGAATAACTTATAGTTGGATAATTAATTTGAATTGAATTTGTCAGGTTTCCATCGGCGTCAACTGCCTTTATTACGCCTTTGCCGTCAGTGGATGCATCGGACGAAATATAATAGTGAGAGTTTGCATAAACCAACCCATAACTGTACTTGAAAAAAGTTGTTGCGGGTAATGAAACGGTCTGCACCAAAGATTGAGCAATGAGTGCAGACGTAAGAAAAACAAAAAGCAAAAAGATAATGTATAATTTTTTCATTTCAGCACACCTTAATTGTTAGAACGTCAATGTGAACTGCTTAAAATTACATTATTCTAATGAAATAAAAAATTATTTTTTTGGATTAGCCGCACGCCATTCTTTTATATAGATTGCAATTTCCGTAGTTAATGCACCGGGTGTAAATAACTGCCCGACACCCATTTTTTTTAGCGCTTGAATATCTTCCTCTGGAATAATACCGCCTCCCGTTAGAAGCACATCATCAAGACCTTTTTCTTTCATCATAGTTAATATTTTTGGAAAGATTGTCATGTGTGCCCCGGAGAGAATACTGATACCGATAACGTCAACATCTTCCTGCACAGCAGCCTCTGTTATCATTTCGGCTGTTTGTCGAAGTCCGGTATATATTACTTCCATTCCGGCGTCCCTCAAAGCCGCAGCAATAACCTTTGCTCCGCGGTCATGTCCGTCTAAACCAGCTTTAGCAACTAATACTCTTATTTTTGAATCCATAATAATCCTTTACGCGTTTTTAATTTTTTCTGCAATTTGTTTCATCTCGCCGTTTCCGTAGTCTTTAAATAACATATTGAACTTTATTTTATCATCACTGTAACGGGGAATGATGTGATAATGAAAATGAAAAACCGATTGCCCGGCAGCCTGTCCTGTATTTACGATTAGATTAAACCCATCAGGGTTTAATGCTGTTACAATTTTTGCCGCAATTTTTTGTGCTATAATTGAAAGCTGCGATAACTCGTTTTCGGGTACTGCAAGAATATCCTCGTAATGTTTTTTAGGAATAACAAGCGCGTGCCCGATGTTTAACGGTCTTATATCAAGAAATGAAAGAACATTTTCATCTTCATAAATTTTTTCGGCAGTTGCGTTACCTTTAGCTATTTCACAAAAGATACAATTCATGTTTCAAAAATAAACTTAAATAACTTGTTAGGCAAAAGAGTTTTTCCTTTCCAGCAACTGACAAAGTCTTCCAAATATGAAGATTGCTGAAATATAAAATTTTCATCCGCTAATGAAGACAAGTATTGCCCAGATGAATAGCAAATTATTTCTTCACACTCAACTTTTTAAGTAAATATCTTTTTTTGCAAAGACACTGAACAAACCGCCGGTATGAATAAACAATACTTGTTTCCCTTTTCCTTTTGAAATAAAATTCTCGTGATAAGCTTTGAAAGCCTTTCCGGTATAAGCAGGGTCTAAAATTATTCCAGTTTCTCTTGCAAATTTTTTAATGAGGGTAAGTTTAGTGTGAGTAATTTTTTTATACCCTTCGTATGAATAACCATCGAGTACTACAAGATTATTTTCATCTATATTGCAGTGAAGGTTGTACTCACGAATGCAGCCCTTAGCAAGATTTAATATTTTTGTCCTTATTTTTTCCGCTGAATAAAGAACAGTTACAGCATAAACTTTTATATCGAGTCCGAGTAATGCCGCGCCCACAAGCAGTCCTGCCGAAGTACCGCCGGAACCGGAGGCAGTTAATATTCCTTTAATACTTGAAAAATCAAGTTGAGAATTTAATTCTTCAACAGCGTTAATATATCCCCAGATACCGAGGGTGGATGAACCTCCTTCGGGAACAATGTAAACTTTTTTCCCGAGCCGGTTGTACTTTTTTCGTTCCTCAAACATTATTTCATCCACT
>JAIOIM010000761.1 GCA_019912505.1 Ignavibacteriaceae bacterium | reverse complement strand
CCCGTATATATATTCTTAAAAATTCAAAATTAAAACTTTTAACAAAAGATCATTCATTAGTTCAGCGGCTTGTTGATGAAGGATATTTGACATTGAAGGAAGCAGAAAACCACCCGAACAAGAATATTATTATGCGTGCACTTGGTGATAACCTTAACGTTGAAATCGATTTTAGTAAGATGAAAATTTCACAAGATGATAAAAATTTATTTTTTATCTGTTCTGATGGAGTTACTACAGTTCTCGATAACTCCGAACTTGAAATGATAATGAATATTAATTACGACAACCTTGATATCATTCAAAGTGAAATTGCCTCTACCATCGATAAAAGAGGGGCGCCCGATAACTACACATTTATATTAATAAAAGTAGAATAAAAATGATTGGTTCCAGAATAGATCATTACAAAATAGTTGATATTTTAGGCGAAGGCGGGATGGGAATAGTCTATAAAGCCTTTGATTTAAAACTGGAACGCTACTCCGCTATAAAAATCTTAAATGCTGCTGCATTAAACAATCCGCAATTTATTGAACGCTTCAAACGCGAGGCAAAAAATCAGGCAAAATTAACTCACCCTAATATCGTACCCGTATACGGCTTCACTGAAGGTATGAAACTGCTTGGTATTGTAATGGAATATGTTGAAGGAGAAACATTAGAACATCTGATACTTCGGCAGGGAAGACTGAGCACAAGCCAGACAATTGACCTTATGCAACAAATTCTTTCGGGTGCTGCATATGCACATAAAAAAGGATTTGTGCACCGAGATCTAAAACCTTCAAATGTTATTATCAGCAAAGACGGCATAGCGAAAATAATGGATTTCGGTATATCGAAATCGTTAAAAGAAACCAAAGGGATTACAAGAACCGGCGTAAAAATTGGTACAGTGCTCTATATGAGTCCCGAACAAATAAAAGCACAGGAACCGACAATCCAAAGCGATATTTATTCGCTCGGAATTATATTATTTGAAATGCTTACGGGTAAAAATCCGTTTGATTTTCCGACTGAATTTGAAATACTCGAAGCTCATTTGAAAAAAAATCCGCCTAAACTTTCAAGCGAGCAATTCGGCGTTCCTTCTGAGATGGATTCAATAATTGCAAATGCAACAAACAAATCTACAAGTAAAAGATACCAGACTGGGGAAAACTTTAGTGCAGATTTGAATTTACTTTCGGCAAAACTTACGGTTGAAGAAAATAAAAGACTAAACAAAAAAACGCGCACCCGGCAGATAGATACACCCACCAAAAATAAAATGAAGTTTGGCGTATTCATGACAATATTTGCTATTATTTTTGTTTTGTTATTTTATTTTGTCTATCAAGCAGTTGACGACTATTGGCATAAAGGCAAGGTTTCAAAAACTGATGCAGATTTTGGAAGTAATACATACCGGACGAATCCATCTTTCGCAACACGGAGTGCTTGGAAAGCAATTTACACCGGAACAGACGCAAATTTAAATTCCATTTCTTTTGCCGATGATTTTAACTCAGTTGCTGTCGGCAATGGAATAATATTACATTCAGATAACGGCGGACAATCCTGGTTGCCTGCCGCCGATTCCGGTGTTGGCAGTATTAATAAAGTGGTTGCCGTATCGGCTGATAAGTTTATTGCGGTTGGTGATAGCGGATCAATTTGGCTGAGCAGCAGTAAAGGTGTAATATGGGAAAAAAGTCAAAGCCCGGTTAATGTTGCTTTATTCGGTTTATACTTTTTGCAAAACGGAAGAACTGGATTTAGTACCGGAATTAACGGAACCATTTTAAAAACCGTTGACGGTGGGCTGTCATGGCGAACAATATCTTCCCCTACTCACGAACTTCTTTATAGTGTTTCCTTTTTTGATGATCAGAGAGGTATTATAGTGGGCTGGAACGGCACTATTTTAAAAACTGAAAACCAGGGTGAAACCTGGAGTAAATTGAAATCATTCTCCGATAAATATATAAAAGATATTGCAGTTATTGAAAAAAATACTGCTGTGGTATGTTGCGGAGGCGGAGAAATATTTAGAACCGAAAATGGCGGCGATGATTGGGATAAAATAAATACATCAACTATTTCGGGATTATATTCTGTTTTATTTTTAAATGATAAAACAGGCTTTGCCATCGGCAGCAAGGGAGTAGTGCTTATTAGTACCGATGGCGGGCAGTCGTGGAACCAGACTTCCAGCGGAACTTTTGGAACATTGAACGCAGTGGCTAAAAAATCAGGCGGGTTTGTTTATGCAGCAGGGGATAATGGCGTGATGATTTACAGCGGCACTTCTTTAAATTGATTTTCCCTTCTCTAATATTTAAATTATCTATCAGTTAAAACTTATTTTACTTTTAATCTTTTTCTTGAGGTTACCTTGGATAAATTTGTAATCAACGGCGGTAAAAAATTAACAGGCTCGGTTGAAATAAGCGGCGCAAAAAATGCTTCGCTTGCATTAATGCCCGCCGCACTGTTGGCATCAGGTAAATCAACATTTAACTCAACGCCGAAGCTGAACGATGTTTATACGATGATGAAACTCCTTAATCATATCGGGGTTGAATCATCATTTGAAAACCATATAATGAAGTTAGACGCTTCAAAGATTACTTCATTTGAAGCACCGTACGAACATGTAAAAAAAATGCGGGCGTCTGTTTATGTGCTGGGTCCGCTGTTAACAAGGTTTGGATATGCCAAAGTTTCATTGCCGGGCGGCTGCGCATGGGGTCCGCGACCAATTAACCTGCATCTTGAAGGTTTAAAAAAACTCGGTGCCGACATTGAACTTGATGCCGGTTACATAATTGCAAAAGCTAGTAGACTGCACGGTGCAAAAATAAATTTTGATATTTCTTCTGTCGGTGCCACCGGTAATATAATGATGGCTGCTGTACTTGCAAAAGGAACTACTGTAATAAACAACGCAGCAATGGAACCCGAAATAACAAACCTTGCCGATTACCTTACCAAAATGGGCGCAAAGATTGACGGTATAGGCACATCGTTAATTACCATTGAAGGTGTTGACGAATTGAAAGCGGCTGAAATAAATACTATTGCCGATAGAATAGAAGCCGGAACGATACTGACTGCAGGGGCTATTACAAACGGGCGGATTACAATTGGAAATGTAACTCCGAATTTGATGGACGCTGTTTTGTTAAAACTTGAAGACAGCGGATGTATAATAAATTTGTCAGGTGAAAAAATTTCATTAAATGCTGAAAACAATGAAATAAAACCCGCTGATGTAATGACGTCAATATTCCCCGGGTTCCCTACTGATATGCAGGCGCAGTGGACAGCCTACATGGCTCTGGCAACCGGTACCTCAACTGTAACAGATTCAATTTATATAGATAGATTTAAACATGTGCCGGAGTTGCAAAGATTGGGTGCCGATATTGATGTAAATGAAAATAGAGCTGTAATAAAAGGAGTAAAAAAATTACAAGGTGCAAAAGTAATGTCGACCGATTTACGCGCTAGCGCATCTCTTTTACTTGCAGGGCTTGTTGCTGAAGGTACAACCGAAGTGCTCCGTGTATATCATATAGATAGAGGCTACCAGCGAATTGAAGAAAAACTCGGTCAACTTGGAGCGGCTATTGAACGGGTTGCCGGGGAAGAATTTTAGTTACAGCATGATGAAGAAATTTCCTTTTATATCTGTCGTATTACTTTCTGCAATAAACGTATTATTTCTTTTCCTTCCCCTTACAGCGGTATTTGGGTACGAGTTTTCTCTATTCAATTCATTGATTGTGGTTGTGCTTTCCGGAGTGCTTGTAATAAATAGTGTGGCGCATTTTAAAAACCAGGGGAGGGGAAAAACTTTAAAAGAGATTTCTAAGGGATTAATGGTTTTTTTCGTTATACCTCTTTTTATTTCATTGATCAACTCTTTGTTTACCGGGTTTTGTTCTTTTTTACAGGGGCTGTCGTTTTATTTCACTTTCGTATTCCCGGCGCTCCTCATCGGCTCTGCATTCGGAGCTGCATCAATATTTTTATGGGAGCGGTATAAATT
>JAIOIM010000760.1 GCA_019912505.1 Ignavibacteriaceae bacterium | reverse complement strand
GTTATATGAATTAAGTTAACCTATTTATAAACAATAGATTACATTTCTAAAAAATATGTTACAACGGAATATTTCCATGTTTCTTTTTCGGATTTTTATCCACTTTTGATTTCAATAACCTGAAAGCGTTTATCAGCCTTATTTTTGTATCCTTAGGTTCCAGAATATCATCAATATATCCTCGCTCGGCGGCAACAAAGGGATTAGCAAATTTTTCTATATACTCGGCTAATTTTTTTTCGATTTCAATTTCGGGATTTTCTGATTTTGAAATTTCTTTTTTGAAGATAATTTCTACAGCGCCTTTTGGTCCCATCACTGCAATTTCGGCAGTGGGCCATGCAAAGTTAAAATCTCCACGGATGTGTTTTGAATTCATTACATCGTAAGCACCCCCGTAGGCTTTGCGTGTTATTACAGTAATTTTTGGAACGGTTGCTTCACTAAAAGCATAAAGCAACTTGGCACCATGCCTAATAATTCCGTTCCACTCCTGCTCGGTCCCTGGTAAAAAACCAGGGACGTCAACTAATACAAGAAGAGGAATATTGAACGCATCGCAAAAACGTACGAACCTGGCGCCCTTCACCGATGCATTTATATCGAGCACACCGGCAAGTACCTGTGGCTGATTTGCGACTATACCAATAGACATTCCGCCGATACGTGCAAAACCTACAATAATATTTTCTGCATAATTTGAATGAACTTCAAAAAAATCTTCTTCATCAATGAGAAGATTTATTATTTCCCGCATGTCATAAGGTTTATTTGCATTATCGGGAATAATCGAATCAAGTTTTTCATCCGGGAGTAGGTCATCAAGTTTGAACTCATGCTCTTCCGGTTTGTCTTTGTAATTGAGCGGCAAAAACCCGAGCAATTTTCTTACATTCAGCAAGGTTTCTATCTCATTCTCAAAAGTAAAATGAGCAACACCGCTTTTTGTAGCATGTGTTTCTGCCCCGCCGAGTTCCTCAAAATCTACATCCTCGTGTGTAACAGTTTTTACAACGTTCGGACCAGTTACAAACATATAACTCGATTTTTTTACCATAAAAACAAAATCGGTAATGGCGGGTGAGTAGACCGCCCCTCCGGCACACGGACCCAAAATTACAGAAATCTGAGGGACAACACCACTTGCAAGAGTATTCAGCAGAAAGATGTCTGCATATCCGCCAAGACTAACAACACCTTCTTGAATTCTTGCACCGCCGGAGTCGTTTAACCCAATAACCGGAACGCCAATTTTCATAGCTAATTTCATAACTTTGGCTATTTTTTCTGCATGTGCCTCAGAAAGTGAGCCGCCAAATACTGTAAAATCCTGACTAAAAAGAGCAATCGGGCGGTCGTTTATTTTTGCAAAGCCGGTTACAACACCATCACCGGGGTACTTTTGTTTATCGAGTCCAAAATCTTTTGCCCTATGCTGTACAAACATATCAAGCTCATCAAAGCTGCCTTCGTCAACTAACAGTTCAATTCTTTCGCGTGCTGTTAACTTACCTTTCTCGTGCTGCGATTTTATTCTATTTTCGCCGCCGCCGAGTTTAGCATGCTCTCTTTTTTTATGAAGATGATTTATTTTATCCTGCACAATTGTCCTAAAAGGTTTTTAAATAGTCTGCAAGTTTAGTATGTAAT
>JAIOIM010000759.1 GCA_019912505.1 Ignavibacteriaceae bacterium | reverse complement strand
GTATAAATGTTTTTAAAGACGAGGGGAACACAAGAGTAATAATATTTTCAGCTCTTGTAGGTGCATTAATAACGCTAACACAGGCAAGTGGGGGAGTGCAGGGTTTTGTTGATTTTATACAAAAGCGAAAACTCGTAACAACAAGACGCCGCGCATCCGGTTTTGCGTTTATTGTCGGGTGCTCGGTTTTTATCGAGTCGTCAATTTCGTGCCTTGTAACCGGAACAATATTTCATCCTATTTTTGAAAAATTCAAAATCTCACGAGAAAAACTTGCCTATTTTTGCGATGCTACTGCATCGCCGGTTTGTGTTTTGCTGCCGCTTAACGCCTGGGGTGCTTATATAATCAGTCTGCTTGATAAAGAAGGTTTGCCAAACTCATTCTCCGTTTTTTTTCAAACAATCCCATTAAATTTTTACGCAATACTAACAGTTATTTTATCGGGCTTTATTGCTTTTTCATTTAAGGATTTCGGTACAATGAAGAAGGCTGAAATTCGTTCGCTTGAATTGGGAAAAACTATAAGAGACGGTGCTGTGCCGGTAGTTTCCGAGGAGATAACCAATACAAAAGCAAAAAAAGGTATACCGCATAGGGCGTTAAACATGGTTATCCCGATATTAACTATGGCGGTAATGATGCCGATAAGTTTGGTTATTACCGGCAATGGTGATCTAACCGCCGGTTCAGGTTCAACCTCTGTTTTGTGGTCGGTTTCGCTTGCCATTGTTGTTGCAAGTATTATGTATATGTGGCAGCGGTTAATGGATTTAAACGAAACTGTAAACCATATACTTAAAGGTATTGGTGGATTAATACCGCTTGCTATTTTAATGACGTTTGCATTTGCTATAGGTGATACTTGCCGTGCGCTCGGCACGGGACCTTACGTTGCATCAGTGGCAAACTCTTTATTATCCGAACAATTTTTAGCACCGGTTATTTTTGTTACATCAATGCTCATTTCTTTTTCAACCGGTACATCATGGGGCACGTTTGCTATTATGATGCCTATTGCGGTGCCGACTGCTTTATTAATGGGCGTTAATCTGCCGCTTACTATTGCGGCGGTTTTAAGCGGTTCGGTTTTTGGAGATCACTGTTCGCCTATAAGCGATACCACTATTGTTTCGTCAATGGCTTCTGCGAGCGACCATGTTGACCATGTTTGGACGCAAATACCATACGCTCTTACAGCAGCCGTCGGTGCGCTTATTCTTTTTACAATATTCGGTTTTATACTCTATTAAAATAGAATTTGGAAATAATTTATAAATGTATTATTTATCTGCCCATGAATTTAAAACAATATAAAAAATATTTTTCTGTAACCGCAAAATTAATAGTTGTGGTTAGCATGATGATCCACATTTATTTTAGTAATAGCGAGGGTTCCGATTCTTTCAAATCAAACGAAGTACAGTTATCGAATTCTGCTATTGTACAATCTGCCGGATTACAACTACAATTTGACAAAAGAATAGATAACCAAAATTTATTGGAAGGCAGCTCATCAGATAAATTTGATAGCTTTATAAAAATTAAAATTAAATCGTACTCAACTCAATTTGATAATGAGTTGAGTGTAGAACAAAAATATTATCCATTTTTAACAAGCCATTTTTCAACCGACACGTAAAATCTTCCTTAACATAATTTAAAACATTTATAAATTTTAACTAAAGGAGATTTTATGAAACAAGAATCTAAGTCTGATAAAACCACTGACTATGCATTTTTAATTTTCGGCGGTTTAATGGGTGCCGGTTTTATTGCAATAGTTGTTTATCTTATAATATCATTCAC
>JAIOIM010000758.1 GCA_019912505.1 Ignavibacteriaceae bacterium | reverse complement strand
ATTTAATAGAAAAAGAGACTGCCAGAATAATACAATTGTTAAAAACTGTTGGAGTTTTTACAACAGCTTTAATAATTGCTCTATTAATCCAATTAGACAGCTTTACACAAGTTTGGGATTATTCACCATATTCTACCCGCGGCACAAAGGGCATCCTCGAACAATCAGCCGCTTCAAATGCAAAAAGCGAATCCGATTTTTACGAGTACGCAACAAACTGGTCATTTTCACCTGGCGAAGTAATGACGTTTATAATTCCTTCATACTACGGTTTCGGAAAATCAACATACAACGGTCCGCTTACGCAAGGTAGCGACTATGAAGCAAATACATATTTCGGGCAGATGATGTTTGTTGATGTTGCGATGTACATGGGCGTAATTGTTTTCTTCCTCGCATTGTTTTCAATATACGCAAACTGGAAAGACCCCTTTGTAAAATTCTTAACAATTTTATCATCATTTGCATTGCTTGTTAGTTTTGGCAGAAACTTCTCTATAGTTTATGATTTGATGTTTCACTATCTCCCATTCTTCGATAAGTTTAGAGTACCTTCTATGATGTTAGTGCTTGTGCAGTTGAGCTTTCCGGTACTTGCGGGTCTTGGCGTGTGGAAAATTATAGAAGCGGGTAAAGAAAAAAATGTTCAGCTTACAAAAGTTGTTCAATACATTTCAATAGCAGGCGCCGGAATATTTGTTTTATCAATCGTTCTCGGCTCACCCATAAAACAATGGTTTATTGATAGAGTAATAGCTTCCGGACAAAAAGGGGAGCAGTTAAAACCGTTTTATGATTATATGTCGGGTATGTTTATTTCCGATTTTAGATTAGCCTTCTTTTTTGTAACTGCCACTTTCGGTTTATCTCTTGTTTATTTAAAAGGTAAAACATCGGCATCAATTTTAGTTTTGGCAATTATAGTTTTATCGCTTATTGATCTTTTTAGAATCGACACTCGCGGTGAAACATATTCCGAGGTAAGCCAGATAAACCAGGCATTCGAAAAGCCGGATTACATAAGTGTTATCGATAATCAAAATGACAAATCACTTTACAGAATATTAAATCTTAAACAGGATGGTTCGTTCGGTTCATTAAATCAAAATGCAAATTTCCATGCTTATTTTCTAAAACAAGATATGTACGGCTACTCGGGTATAAAACCACGCGGCTTCCAGGATATTATGGATGTTGTCGGCAGCCCTGCTAACCCAACATTGTGGCGGATGCTGAATGTAAAATATCTTGTACTCGATAAACAGTACAGCATACCGGGCGCAAAAATAATAAGCGCAACACAAACCACAGTTGTTTACGAAAACACGCAGGCTCTGCCCCGCGCTTATTTTGTCGATACCGTAGTTTCAAAACCGGCTCTTGAAATTCTAAACCACATAAAAGAAAATAGCTTTGACCCGAAGCGAATAGCGTTTGTAGAAAAAGAAGAAGTAAAGGTTGATAAACCTGACAGCACAGCAAGTGTAAAAATTACAAAGTATGCCGATGCGGATATCATGATAGATGCAAAAGCAAGCGGTAATAACTTTCTGTTTCTCGGCGATACCTATTTCCCCAACGGCTGGAAGGCTTACATTGATGGTAATGAAACTGAAATCCACCGGACGAATCATAATTTCAGAGGAATAATCGTCCCCGCCGGCGAGCATAAGGTTGAGTTTGTATATGAACCAAAATCATTTTTTATTTCAAAATACATTGTGCTCTCATTAAGCAGCTTAACTCTTATTGGCTTAATCGTTGGAATCTTTATCAACAGGAAAAAAGTAAAAATTATTAAAGAATCGTTGGAAGCGTAAATAAAGTTGCCTGGCGAAGATCAAATAAACACAAAAATAAATTTCGGTTCAGAAGCATTTAAGAAATATTTTGCTAACACAGGGTGGATGTTTGGCGAAAAAATTGTAAGGATGATTTTAGCTTTTTTTGTTGGAATTTATGTTGTTCGTTATTTGGGTCCCGAGCAGTTCGGTTTGTTGGGTTATGCAATTGGGTTTGTTGGATTATTTTCGACCATATCAACTCTTGGTTTGGACGGTATAGTTACAAGAGAATTGGTAAAGACACCTCATAAAAAAGATTTGCTTCTTGGCACCGCTTTTTTATTACGAATAATTGGTGCGGTTGCTTCTGTTTCCCTTTTAGCAGTTGGCTTATTGATAACACAAGATGATTCCTCAACAATTATTTTGATGTTTGTAATTGCTTCTTCAACTTTTTTTCAATCGGTTGGAATTATAGAATATTTCTTCCAATCGCGTGTTGAGGCGAAGTACGCAGTTCTGGTACAATTTACCGGCGTATTATTAACTTCTGCTTTTAAATTGTTCTTAATTCTCAGCGGTGCTTCATTAATTTATTTTGCTGCTGCAACTTCACTTGAATTTTTGATTCTATCTGTTGGATTTATTATAATCTATCGACAAAGGTCTTTTAATATACTTAGCTGGAAGTTTAGTAAATCGTTAGCGTTTACACTATTGAGTGAATCCTGGCCGTTAATTTTATCGGGAATGGTTGTTGCCGTCTATGTTAAAATTGACCAGGTGTTGATTAAAAATATTATGGGGAATGAACAAAATGGTTATTATACCGCCGCCGCAAGGTTATGCGAGGCTTGGTATTTTATACCAGTGGCTATAACTAATTCTTTGTTCCCCGCGGTGATTAACGCTAAAG
>JAIOIM010000757.1 GCA_019912505.1 Ignavibacteriaceae bacterium | reverse complement strand
ATACCAAACTCTTTATAAATTTGCGGCAGTTGCGAAATTTGTCCCCACGAAAAAGGGGAGTATCCTATTTTTGAAACTCCGCCATATTCCTTGCAAACTTTATGACCGATGAGAAGATTACGAATAAGATTTTCACCACCGACTTGAAATTCTTCGGGTAAAATATACCAGGGACCAATTAGTAATCGGTTTGCTTTTACAAGTTTAACAATCAAATCTTTTTTTTGAGGTTTTATCTGGAGATAATCATGCAATACAATTGACTGACTATCTAAATGAAACGCTCTGTATTCCGGTTCCTTTTCCAGAATATCAAGCACGCTGTCAATCATATCCACAAGCATCTGCCGGTTGCGCTGAAACGGGAAACGCCATTCTCTATCCCAATGAGTATTAGATATTATATGAAATATTTTATCTTTTCGCATTTAAACTTTCCAAACTATTCAATTTATTTTAGATACAATCCGTGCTTTATCATTATTTCCGGTAAACCGCCATAGGCTATGTGAGCGGCTGCTTCCAGATTGTGTCCCGCAGTTTGTGCAAACGGAACAGCAACAGAAAAACCTATACCCGCTGCACGAATTGCAAAAGTTCCGCTTTCGCTGTCCTCCAAACCCATTACTTTATCAAAATCTTTTTTAGCCACATCAAGTTGAAGAAGAGCTATACTGTACAGATCGCGATGTGGTTTTAACCTGATTTCGTTGGAATCGGATGCGGTTACAAAACCATCGTATACGTTGCGGTAATTTTCAAACATCTTAAGTATCGGTTTCTTTTTTGCGGATGAGATATTCCATTGTTCCGCTTGCTTATAAACAGTTTTAAATACTTCAGACAAAACTATATCTGCCTCGTAATAAATTGATGAAGTAACCACCGCTATCTTCAATGGTTTTTTTTCAAACATTTTTGAAAGTGCTATTAATTTTTTTGATGCTTTTAATAATTCATGTTTATCAATTACAACATTGTCTTTTAACTCATTTATTAGAGTTGGGAGAATATATTTTATCTCTTCGCCGAGCATACCTTTTATCATCGAAATAAGAATAGCTACGCCCGGCATTGGTTCTATTAGATGCTTAACGGGGTTTGAAAAAAGTTCTCTATCAAGCATATCACCCCCGCCTGCTTGTATCTTTCCGAGAACTTCGTGATAACGCTGGTAATAAATATCAACCGATGCTTTTACAATATTGGTAAAAGTTATAGAGTTAAATGATGCGGAATATTTTTTATAAAGCTTATCCGATAACTTATTAATGTTTGTTTCAAAACTTAAAATGTTTCTCAAAAGTTTATCATTTAAAAAATCTTTTCCAAGAAGATGTTTTGCATTGATAACTACTTCTTCACTCCGCTTTTTGTCTTTGCCATTTTTTAATGTCC
Source organism: Ignavibacteriaceae bacterium (assembly GCA_019912505.1). Lineage (GTDB taxonomy): Bacteria > Bacteroidota > Ignavibacteria > Ignavibacteriales > Ignavibacteriaceae > CG2-30-36-16. The sequence continues at coordinate 7,032 of JAIOIM010000757.1, read as the reverse complement.
AAACTATTGCAAAAATAAAAGCTTTTTTAAAATCTTCTTCGGTGAAATGCTTTTTGTACATTTTTACTAAATACTCTACATGTTTTGTAGTGCTGTTTCCGATTATATGCGGATAATCTTTTTTATGATTTAACCCTTCCCATTTTGAACTACTCATTCTTCCTGTAATTTTTCTTACCATATATTCAAGCGAATGAAGGCAAATTTCTTCGGTAGTTGTTGTTGTGCCATCCATATCCATAACTACCGCTTTAAGCGATTTCGGCTTTACAATTTTCGGAGTAAGCGGGTACAATTCTACCGATGGATGAATAAAACCCGAATTATTTACAACTGCAAACTCATCTCCAAATGTAGCGGTTAAACGAAGGGCTTCACTATTTTTTATTATTTTATTTTTAGACAATATATTTCCAGTTCTGTAAAAATATTTTTCAAAATTAAATAGAACGAGACGAAAAAAAACTCGTTGCCGCTTCAAGAAAATTCTTTACATCGCTGTCCGATTCCCCTTCAGCATAGATGCGGATGAGAGGTTCTGTTTCTGAAGAGCGGATAAGCAGCCAGCGATTATTTTCACCAAGAGTAAACTTTATTCCGTTAATTATGCCTCGACTGCTGTAATATGCTTTTATTTTGTGTAAATTAAATTTCGCTATAGCAGTCGGCGGATTTAAAAATAATTGAGGAAGTATTTTACTTCTGTCAGGCTTATTATAATGTATATCTAATCTTTTGTAAAATATATTTCCAAATTGTTTTCGTTTTTGATTGAGGTACTCGCTTAATTTTTTTACACCGTGTGCAGCGAGCATCTCACAAAAAATTAAACCGGACAGAATACCATCTCTTTCAGGGATATGATCTTTGTAACCGAATCCTCCGCTTTCTTCTGCGCCGAAAGCAATATCTTCAGAAATCATTTTTTCGCAAATGTACTTAAAGCCTACCTGCACATCAAACACATCACGAGTAGCTGTTTTAAAGTGTGTTGATAGTTTGTCGGTTACCGAGGAAGTTTTAACAAGTGCGCCGGATATATTTTTTACGTTTACAATGTAATCGGCTAAAAGTAAAATTGTTTCCTGCGCGCTAAGCCATTTGCCGTCATCGAGCATTAAGCCGCATCTGTCAGCGTCCCCGTCCGTAGCTATCCCAAGAGAGTAATTTCCGTTTTGCAATTCTTTCGATAGCGGCATTAAATTATTTTCAATTGGCTCCGCCATTCTTCCGGCAAAATCCGGTTGAGCAATTTCATAAATTGTTTTGCAATTTATTTTATGTTTTTTCAAAATTGTTTCTATTACTAACTGTCCTGCGCCTGCCATAGAATCTATTAAAACATTTAAACCTGCCCCGCTGATTAAATTAAAATCAATGTACTTTTCTAATTGATCAAAGTAGAGAGGTAAAAAATTTTTTTCATAAACATTCGTTCGGCTTGTTTTTATTATACTTTTATTGAGGTGGGCTTCAACTTTTATTGTTTCTTCTGTTAAAAATGGTCCGCCGTAAAAATTTTTAAATTTTATGCCGTTATATTCTTTGGGGTTGTGGCTCGCAGTAATCATCGCTCCGGCTGAAAACATTTTTGCTTTTACATAAAATGATAAAACCGGTGTTGGGATTACAGAGTTTGAAATATCGACTTCAATTCCGTTGCCGGATAAAACCTCGGCAAATATAAAAGCAAACTCTTTTGAATATTTTCTCCCATCGTAACCTACCGCGCATTTAATTGGTTTATTACCCTCACGGTTAGCGAGATAATCGGCAAACGCCTGAGCTGCAGCAGCAGTTGTTTCTTGATTTACTTCAGAATCAATTAATCCGCGCCAACCATCAGTGCCAAAAATTATTTCTTTTCCCATCTCTTATCTTGATTCCTTTTTTATTACATCAACAAACCAGGAGGTTATAACTCTCGGTCGAGTTATTGCAGTTCCGACCACAACTGCCCATGCCCCATGCTCAATCATTAACTTTGCATAATCTGTTTTGTTAATTTTTCCTTCTGCAATTACCGGTATTTTTATTCTGCTGGATAACTTTTCAACCAACTCAAAATCTGGTTCTTGTTTCGGATTGCCTTTTGTTTCCGGAGTGTAACCGCTCAATGTTGTTGATATACAATCAGCACCGGCTTCTGCACAAGCAATACCTTCTGAATATGTAGCTACATCCGCCATAACTAAACAATTGTATCTCTTTTTTACCTCTCTAATAAATTCCGGACCAGACCATCCCTGCCGTTTTCTAAAAGTACCATCAATTGCAATTAAGTTAGCCCCGGTCTCAATCAAATTTTCCACATCATCAAATGAACCTGTAATTCTAACATATCCATCTTCGAATTTTGATTTAATTAATCCGATTGCCGGCAGCCCTACTTCTGAAACTATCATCTTTGTTTTTTCAATACCCTCGCTTCTAATTGCACATGCGCCTCCAAGTTTGGCTGCTCGTGCAAATAAAGTTACTCCTTCGGGGGAGTTAAATGGGTCATCTCCTTCAGCCTGACAAGAAACAATTAATCCGTTTTTTATTTTATAAAAAAGGTCATCCATTATTTTTTCTCCTGAGCTAATATTACAATATTCTCATCAGCCGACACTTTTTTTAATTCCATTTCCGCAAGCGATAAAATTTGTGATTCATTAATTAACCCTGACATGTCGATTATTTTACCCGCAATCAGCAAGAAAATATCCGGCACTAATGCCCCGGCATCACCAAATGATGTTAGCGTATTTATAATTTCGCTGATGCTTGTTTTTGCATCGGCTCCCTTTGTCTCTCTTACAGAGCAATCGTTAAGCTGCAGTCTTACAGTTCCTTCAAGATCAATTATTCTAATTTTTTGTGAATGGCTTTTTATTAGTCCGAATAGATGTGACTTATTTTCATTAAAGATTACAGCTAAAAATCTGGAGGTTCTGCCTGCCACTGCTAATTTATTAACTTCTGTTTTTAACGACTGTGCACATATTGCAAGCAGTTCATTCGTTTGTAATTCTTTTATTCCAAGTTCCCGTGTACGCATTTCGCTTGAGCCCATAGCGGTTGCAATAACTCTTTTGTTTTGATTATCAATTTCTATCGTTACTTCAACTGTTTCCGGCACTGCGCCCATTGATATAACCGAGTTCATTGCTTCCTGACGAAGAGCCATAATATCACTTTCCGATGGAGTAACAATGTTTTTTTCTACCGAATCTCGGATGATTCCCAGCGCAGCACCAATGGCTGAAATTACCTCTGAGTTTTCTGCTATTTTATGTTGGACGTCCATAAAAGTTGCAGTAAAAGGGACTATTGCAGATGCCCCGCCGCCGCCGCCGACAAATTGAATTAAACTTTCGTCAAGTTTATACTCACGAACAAGTTGTTTTATAACGGGCTTAATTTTTTGGGCAGAAATGGTTAGAATATCTTCGGCAATTTCTTTTGCACCTTTCTTCAAAACTTTTGATAAACTATTAAAACAACTTTCCAATGCTGAGTGATTTGCTCCGCCATGACCAACATCATTAACGAGATTTAATAAATAAGATGCGCCTGTTGGTGTAACAGTATATTTCTGAGCATCATCTTTTTTTATGATTGAGAGATAATCTGACGGATCGCCTTTTAACGGTTGATTTTTTTCAATGGTGATATTATCAAAGTCACTGCTTTTACTAAATGCAGTGTAGTTCAGCTTTGCAATGTGTGCGCTGCGCGGACCAACATCAATAATTTTATTTCCTTCAATTCTTGGTACAGATCCGCCTGCGATGCCGAGCGTACGGACATCGAGTGTGCGCAAGTACAAACGGTTTTTGCCAATCTGTGCACTCTTGATTTGAGGTTTTCCGTTTTTAATTACGGAGATGTCTGTTGAAGTGCCGCCGACTTCCAAAAAAATTCCGTCAGTAACTTTGGCGTACATCAGTGCGGCTGCTACGCCTGCTGCTGGACCGGAAAGCATAGTTAAAATTGGGCGGCGGCGCATCTCATTAATATCCATAATTCCGCCGTCCGAACGCATAACCATCAATGGTGCTTTTATTCCACTTTCGCGTATCGCTTTTTCAGTCATGTTTGCAGTTTCAAGCATCTTGGGCATCATGCTGGCGTTGATGACTGCTGTGCGGGTTCTTACGCGCAAACCGTATAGGCGCGAAATTTTACTGGCGGCTGTTACCATCAGCCCTAATTTATTGCCGACTTCTGCAACATATTCTTCATTAATAATATCGTCAACACCAAATGCCTCGGAAGCAACAAATACCTCAGCGCCTTCAGCTTTTAATTCTTCTAATGTGGGCTCAACCAATGATTTCCAATTTGCATCATCGAGATTGATAAAGCGAAATTTTGTGTTAAGAAATTTTTCGGGAGAAAGTTCGATGTTTTTCGGATTACTTTCTTTCCGTGCCACTTTTCCTTCAAAACCTTTTCCCATGCCTATTACACCAACAGTGACAACATCACCCTCAAGTAATGCGTTTGTTGCCTGTGTAGTTGAGTGAGCAATTAAAATTATTTCTTCAGCATTTATTTTTGATGTTTTTAGAAGATGCAGCATTGAATCAACAACACCTCTCGCAACACCTTCAACGGCAGTATGTGTAGTAGGTACGCATGATTTTCCTGCAATGGAGAAGTCTGCTATATCAACCGCTACAGCGTGTGTAAAAGTTCCGCCGACATCAATACCAATTTTTATTTTACGCATGTTAAAAACTTATTACTAATAAAACATTAAAGCTGAAACAATTAATCCGAGCACTGCAATTGTCCATGTGTACGGAATTGTATTCCACAAAATCTTTTGAACATCAACCCGCATTTCATTTGCGAGCCAAACGTTTTGAGTATTTGTCGGATCGCTTATGCCCTGTATCTGTCCAACCGAAAGCAGCAAACCCATTATCGCACCAGGGTTCATTCCGCTTGTTAAAAATATTGCTGCAATTCCAAATCCCATTCCCCAAACATTTAATGGTCCTCTGTATAAAGCCAATGGGGCAGCAAGAGTAAAAAGAGCAACATAAACAAATGCGTTTTTCGGAATTATTTGGGTCATCACCGGTTTTAATAAATTTAATACGGGCCAACCTTGTGGATAAATTGCGCTAATATCTCCGCCCGGACCCATAACGGCATTCAGCAGCATTCCTATGCCGAGCATTAAAGCAACAGCGGGCATTACAACCGATCCGCCTTCCAGAATTGAGCGGACTAATAAATTCATACTGTTTTTTCTATAGGTTGAAATAAAACCAAAAAGCAGCCCAACTATAAACGCAGCGATAAAATTAATACTGAATATCAATATTAAAAAGAGGGGAACGATAGGTGTGAAGTAAGATATCCAATGAGGCGATTGATTGTTTTTGCCTCTTGCCATTCTGATTGCAGCGGCTAAAAATAGTAGTGAAATTAAAATACCAGCAATCCATTGAAACGCATATCCAATTAAACTTAATGCCTCGCCGATGGTTTCTTTTATAGATGTATCTATTGTTTGATATGCGAATGCAGCGAAAGTTACTAATGCGGCAAAAATTACACTTCTAATCAAAATTTTTTTTATGTTGATATCATGCCCATCTCTATAGAGTTGAATAGTTAAGTAAATAAGAGAGACAGTGAATGTAATACCAAACATGACTAACGCGAATGAACGAACTTGATCAACTCTTAAACCGAGTACGGTTATATAAACTGCCCAGTTGCCGACGTTTAATATACCACCCATACTCAAACCGATAAGAAAAACTCCTACAGTTGTTAAAGGTCCAACACCGACGGATGCCATAATTGGCAGCACAACAGTGGCAACCATAATTATTGCTCCGAGTCCGCCGAGCGTTGTAAATAAAAGAGAAATTAAAATGAGCATTATAAAAGCTATAATCCAGGGTTTGTCGCCTGAAAGTTCAGCCCCAATTTTTATAAAGCTTTCGGCTACACCGGTTTTTTGAAGCAGCACGCTAAGCATGCTTCCGAAAATTGCAATTGTGTACGCTTCGAATAATCGTGTTGATCCCTTTCCGAGGACGAGCTGCACGGTATCATTTATTGATATGCCTCCGATTATTGGAATAAAGAATGCCATAATAGGAAGCGCGAGCAAAGCCGGAATTTTTCTGAAAAACATCAGCGCTGCAAGGGATAAGAAAACCACAATTAGTAAAACAATTTGAACAGTTGCCATAAGCCTGTAAAAAATTTAAATTTTGTTGAAGAAAAATAGTAAATAGGTTTCCATTTATAAAGCAATATGAGTGTAATATCTAATAATAAATGTTATTTTTGTAAACATTGAAGAAAAGCAGAGATGATAATAAAAGAAAATATTTCATTAAAACACTATAATAGCTTTGGCGTTGATGTATCGGCAGAATATTTTGTAGAAGTTTCAGATTCAACCGAAATAAAAAAACTTTTTGAAGACCCGCAATTCAAGCAGATGCCTAAGTTGATTTTGGGGGGTGGCAGCAATGTTTTATTTACAAAAAACTTCAAAGGTATGGTTTTAAAAATTACTGCCGATGATACTATTGTGCTGGAAGACGATGGAAAAACCGTACTCGTAAAAGCGGAAGCAGGAGTTGAGTGGCATAAACTTGTTTTATTTTGTGTAGAAAAAAACTATGGCGGAATTGAAAATCTATCGCTTATTCCGGGAAGTGCCGGTGCAGCTGCAATTCAAAATATTGGGGCGTATGGACAGGAACTAAAAGATACTTTTTATTCTTTGAAGGGTATTGATATAGAGACTCTTAAAGAAAAAGTGTTTTACAAAAAAGATTGTGCGTTCGGTTACCGAGACAGTGTTTTTAAGAAAGAATTAAAAGGCAAATTCATCATAACAGAAATTGTTTTGAGATTAAGTAAAGAGCACAATGTTAATATTTCTTACGGCAGCATTGCAGACGAGTTAAAAATAACGGGGAAGAAAAATTATTCTATTAAAGATGTCAGCGATGCTGTTTGTCGTATCAGGGAAAGCAAATTACCAAATCCCTCGGAGTTTGGGAA
>JAIOIM010000756.1 GCA_019912505.1 Ignavibacteriaceae bacterium | reverse complement strand
CCGCTAAACCCGGGTAAGCAAGCAGTCTTGGCATAAAAAATGATTTTATTGTTTTCCCGAAAAAATATGTGGTTGCAATGCGAAACAATTCCTTGTGAGAAACCGAACCATCAGGACTCGCATTGTAAATATCGAAATTATGGAGATCGTTTGTATTTTTAATAATTAATCTCAAAAGCGAAGCAATGTCATAAACATGAATGTAGGGAACGGCTGATTCCCCTTTGCCGGCAAGTATTTTGGAATCAATTTTTTTTGAGAGCCATGTTGAAAGAAATTTATAGAGCGGGGCATATTCGCACCAATCGCTGTAAACGGCTGCAAACCTTACCACCGAGCACGGGAAATAATTTGAATACTCCGTTACAAGCTGTTCCCCAATTTTTTTACTGTGTGCATATGCAAAATCTGCATCGGGCAGAGTAGTTTCTATTATTTTTTCCCCATCGTTCGGAAAACTGCATGCAGCTAAAGAACTGGCGAAAATGAATCGCTTAATTTTAATTCCCTTTGCAAATTTTAAAACATTTAACGTGCCCTCAATGTTTGTGCGCTGGTACTCTTCATTATCTTCATAGGTAAAATCGTAGAATGCGGCAAGGTGAATAATAAAATCAGCACCTCCTTGGTTGTTAATAAAGTCCATAACTTCGTTAAGAGTATCAAGGTTAGCAATATCGCATTGAATCCAATGAATGTTTTTATGATACGGAATATTAGATTCCTTTCTTGAGCGGCGGGCTATTGCAAAAATAGAAAACTCCTCTTTAATGTTATCTAAAAGAGAACGACCAACGAAACCGCTTGCCCCGGTTAATACTATGGATGGAAGTTTATTTTTCACTTTTCACTCCGGCTTGCATAATGTTCTTTGTTAACCGGTAAAGGATTAAAACTACTATTCCCATTAGAAAATCTGAAACACCCGATAGTATTATAACCGGTAAAGAACTAATGAAAATAAAATAGCTGAAGAGAAAAACCGTAGCAAAAAGCTTAAGAGTAATTGAAAAAACCACAAGGCACTCAAAACGTATTGAGTTATATGCTGCCATTGAATAACCAACCGCCATTGCAATGTGAAAAACTCCTCCCTGCCAACGGAAGAATTGTTCCGAACATGTTCCATAACCCATCTGTTCCATATATGATGCAGGCATCGCTATCAATCCAATTCCAACTAAAAGGGAATGAAGCGCAACAAGCCACAGCATCACTGAAAGATATTTGCTGTAATTGAGTGTTCTCATTGTTAATCCTCTTTACAATCTTTGTGAATAAACATTTGTCTGAAAATCATGTTTTACCCGAGACCAAATTTTCTGCAAAATATTTTTTCCCTTGATGATCTATTTCTTTTATAATTCTGTTTTCAATCAGATAATCTAATTTTTTTAATGCTTCATTACCTTTAGCAAAATTTTTAACAGCATCTTTGCTTACCGGATGCAGGGCTAGTAACCCCATTAGCTCATTTTCAAAATCATCGGTGGCATAAAATTCTTCTTTCGCCGGGCGGCATAACATAGTTGAGTCGGTTATTTTTCCTTTTATTAATTCCGACAAATGTTTTAGAGTTTCGTCATCCGGAGCAATAGCATAATCCTCCGAGGGCGGAAATATAGGCGTCATAAAATACGCTCTATCGTGTTTGATAGAATTTATAAATTCAGCTATCAAGCCAACTTCCTCATCGCTATCATTTATATTTTTAATAAGAGTTGTTTCGGTGGTAAGTGTGCCTCTAAATTTTTTAGAAAAATTTTGAATTCCCTCAAGAATACGGGAATGACTCAGTCTCTGATGCGGTCTGTTTATTTTCTCCCAGACAGTTTCGCTTATTGCATCAATTTTTACAGAGACGTAATCGGCAAACATCAAATTTTCTTGTATGTTTTCATTCCATAATAAAGATGAGTTTGTAAAAACTGCAATTTTATAACCGAACTCTCTAACCAATAAAATTTGCTTTGAGAGGTTTGAAGCTAAGGTTGGCTCGCCGCTGCCGGCAAATGCTATGTAATCAATTTTTTTTCCGCTTCTCTCAAATTCTTTTAACTTATTATTTACTGATATGTAAAGTTCGAAAGGAGATAAACAATTGCTGCTGCAAACCGAACAGCAATTTTTTTTACCGGAAGGGCAATAAATACAATTGTAGGAGCAAGTTTTTGCTTTGATGTTATTAATACCAACGACATAACCCAATCTTCTGGAGTGCACGGGACCGAATACAACTTTGCACTTCAAAGATTTATTGGAGAGAATCGATCTTTCCAATTTTGTGCAAAGTGTGTTGACCCTTTGTTTAAACCACAATACAAATTTATTTTTCATGGTTGCAAACATCTCCTTGCTAAACTTGCTATATTAGTAGTATCCCAAAACCATTCCAAGAATTTTTATTCAATTATAGTCGTTCTGGGGGTTTTTGCTTTGTAGTCTATTGCAATTGTGCACGGTTATTTGCAATACTATTG
>JAIOIM010000755.1 GCA_019912505.1 Ignavibacteriaceae bacterium | reverse complement strand
ATGCAGTTTGATGCCGCTGTTATAGAATCAATCGGTGAGAAAAAAGCGCCGGGCAGTGAGGTTGCGGGAAAAGCCAACGTGCTTGTATTTCCAGATTTAAATGCAGGAAATATCGGTTACAAAATTGCACAGCGTTGGGGCGGAGCCGAGGCTGTTGGTCCGATGGTGCAGGGTTTAAGCAAGCCTTACTTTGATTTGAGCCGGGGCTGCAGCGTTGACGATATTGCAAATACTGCCGCAATTGCTGCTTTGATGAGCTGAGGTAAAATTAAAAAGAGAGATGGAGATAGTTAGAAAAAATCTAATTGTTTCTTTCTCTCTTTTTACAATAATCTCATCTTCATCCCAAAATTTATTTGCCAATCGGCATTACTTTTCCAAGGAATCTGTCAACTTTGTAATCGCTGAGTGAAAATAAAGTTATTGGAATTAATGACGCCCAAAAGGGCTCGCCTATTAAAACTGCCTGGTTAAAATCACAACTTTGCAGCAACAGAACAATTGATATAACCGACATCAAAAAAAGAAAAAATGAAGCGGTAATATAAACTTCAATTAAACTTGAAACAGACCAGCCAACATAAACAGAAATTATTATGAGTGATATTTTCCAGATTAATGGAATTGTAGTAAATGGTGCGCCGGAAAGTGAAAGAAATGAGCTGTTATCTTCAACTAAAAAATAATTGAGTAAAAAGAATGAAACCGCAGAAATCAATACAAACAAAAATAGATTTTTTAAGTTACTTCTAAAAAGGTAGAGTAAAAATATTATTGAAGGAATTACAAAAGCATTAGCCATATGCAGCAGTGCACCAAGAATTATCGCAACAAGAATCAACATCAAGTTTACTTTTTCACTTTCCATCCACTCAGAACCGATAAAAAATAATGCCGTAAACAAAATTCCAATAACAAAATAATAGTTAAGAAGATAAATATGCGGCTCGCTATCACCGGTATATAAGATAAACAAAACAAGAGCGGCTAATACAAAAATGAGATAACCCAAAGTTATGCCTTGTTTGATGCC
>JAIOIM010000754.1 GCA_019912505.1 Ignavibacteriaceae bacterium | reverse complement strand
GGTCTTTATTTAGTAATTGCAGTTCTTGTATATTTGCTTGTAAGGGTTGCTATTATTGAACCAAAAGAAATTGTATCGCTTGAAAGGTATGCAAAAAAAGAGTCACGCCTAAGAATGGAAAATATAAAAGAAGCTCAAATTTTATTTCAGAAAAAAAATGGTCACTTTACCGCAAGTATGGATAGCCTGGTAAGTTTTTTGAAAAACAGCCCATTTGTTGATAGTGTTAGAAATGGCTTTGATTCGTTATCAAAAAGACCAACCGACCCATTCCATAAATTGGAAGGCGGAGCGTTTGTTCCAGATAGTCTTTTTAAAACTCCAAAATCTTTTAAACCATATTTAGTCCAGATTGATACGAGTGTTGTTACAGACACAATCTATACTCCTCAAGGAAAAGTAAAAAGAGTTGAAACAAGAACCGTTATTGGTTCAAGATATTATGTAGAAGATCCGGATGGATACGGAACAGTAGGCAGCGTTGAGAGTGATGCTCTTAAAAATTCCCTTTCGTGGGAATAGACAACTGATATGAGTTTCGAGAACCATGCAGGCATTTGTATTTCTAATTCCAAGCTGCAGGTAGTCGAGGTTAATTACAAGCGGGAACAATTTTTTCTTGAAAATATTGACGAAGCTTATTTTAACGAACCAATCGATTTTGAAAAAGATAAAACAACAAAAATTAGCGCCCTGTTGCAGGGCGCTTTTAATGAACTGCTCGTCCGTAAAGCATTAAACAGTACTTCAGTCTCCTTTACTCTCCCCTTTCAATATTTTTATATGATGCAGATTCCTTATGACAATACTTTGCTTCACAATGATTTACTCGAAGAATTTCGTTGGGAGTTTTCAGTTTTATATCCGTTTCTCTCAGTTAAACATTTAGCAATCCAGTATATTGAACTTGATAAAAATGAGATAATACAATACAACACTGCGCTTGCTGTTGCACTGCCCAGAAAATTTATACAGCTTTTACAAAATTTTTGTACACAAAATAATTTAAACTTACGTTATGTAGATAATCTCCATTCCGCCTCAGATAGAGCGCTCACCGTCAGTCAGCCGCTTGCAGAAAAAGGAGCCGTGCTAAGTGCTTATATAGGTAATAAACACCTTTCTGTAATTATTCACCTTTACGGCTATCCAGTTTATTTTAAAATTATTCCGTTGACTGATGCAAGTGAATTACCACAACATTTTATTGATATTTTAACATCGAAACCTTCGATGAACATTAACAAAAATATGATTGAGGCGGCTTATATTACAGGTAACCATCTCTCAAATTCTATGGTTCAAACGTTGCGGAAGGCGGTTGGTATCGATTTTATTCAGTTCAATCCTTTTAATAAAATAAAACCGATGCCTGCATTATTTGAAAACAATCTTTATAACGAAAAGTCAAACACATTTGCTTCCGCTGCCGGAATTGCATTCCGACTTGCTTAACTATTATTTTTAAACTCTTTAAATTAACCAAGCGCTATTATTAATATGAGAATTATTTCAGGTGAGTTTAAGGGACGTTTAATAAAAGTACCGCAATCTAAACTTATAAGACCTACAACTGACCGGGTGCGAGAAACAATGTTTAACCTCTTAAATAATAAACTCAATTTTGACGATATAAAAGTGTTGGATATTTATGCCGGCTCCGGTTCACTTGGTCTTGAGTGCTTGAGCCGCGGCGCCTCCGAAGTTCATTTTGTTGAAAAAAATTTTCAAATTAAAAAGAACTTAGAACAAAATATTGCTTCGTTAAATGCTCAATCAAAATGCAAAGTCTTTAACCTTGAAGCTGTCCGCTTTTCACAGATGTTTCCGGAAAGCGGTTACGATTTAATTATAGCCGACCCCCCTTTCTTCAAAGATGATATTTATAAAGTTGTAGTAAACCTGCTCGATAACAAATACCTAGCTGCCGATAGCTTTATTTTTATTGAACGCTCTATTCAAACAAAAGAAAAGGATATACTCAACTTCGGCATTGAGCCATTTAAAATTATTGGTGACGCCTGCCTTTACGAGATATTTGCGAAACAATAAAATATTTTAAAGGAACGCAATTACTGATGATCTGTAGTGCTTATACTTGTCTCTTCCCCATTCCCTTTTCCCAGTTCCCAATTCCCCATTCCCTTTTCCCCATTAAACAATATTATCACGTTAATAAAAATATTTATATATATTTAGCGAGTAAATAAAACAAAAGAGCATTAGTATGAAAAAAGTACTTTATCCCGGCACATTCGACCCAGTTACATTCGGACATATTGATATCATCAAACGTGCTTCCGAATTGTTTGATGCTGTTCATGTAATCGTGGCAATCAATCCTTCAAAAAAACCTCTTTTTACTGTTGAAGAAAGAGTTGATCTTCTTAAAGAATGTTTAAAGGAATTTAGTAAAGTTACCGTTGATTCGTTTGACGGTCTTGTTGTAGACTTTGCACATAAAGTAGGTGCTACGGGCATAATACGCGGTTTAAGAGCCGTGAGCGATTTTGAGTACGAGTTTCAAATGGCACTGATGAACCGGAAATTAGCCGATGATATAACCACAGTATTTTTAATGCCTCATGAAAAGTATACATATCTTAATTCTTCAATAGTCCGCAACCTTGCAAGTTTCCACAGCGATGTTGCCGATTTTGTGCCCTTAAATGTGAAACAGGCTTTAGAAAATAAATATGTGAATAATTGAATTGATAATTGAGAATGGATAATTGAGAAAATGTTTTGCTAACACCTGAATTTGCCGCAGTCATCAGTTTATGTGC
>JAIOIM010000753.1 GCA_019912505.1 Ignavibacteriaceae bacterium | reverse complement strand
GTACTGATCTTCTTTTAATTGCCGCCGATTCCAAACGGGATCAAATGTTGATTTTAAATCTTCAACTATTTGAGTTTGCATTATATCGGATAAATCGCGATTTGCAATTCTTGAAACTCCGTTTGGGAACACAGTTTTTTTATCAGCCCCTTCAAGTGAATCAATGCGCCCGAATTATCCTTCGGTTTTACTTGAGCTGCTCAGTCATCAAAATTTTCTCGATATGCAGTTTGTGCTCGATCCCAAGTTTAAGTTTCAAGTAGCCCGCTCAATTTATAAAGGGATGTTAAAGTTTTTATCTTCGGAGTATAATTTTGATTATGTTGTTCAGCCTCTCCCTGTTTCTCATTTTTCCGCACAGCTTGAAAATGAAAAAACTTATTTAACCTGGCAGCCTGAAATTGATCCTCTTGAAACAACGGCAGCGCCTGATTATTACATTGTTTATACGCGCATTGGCAATGGTGGTTTTGATAATGGCGTGGCGGCAGATATACCCGAATTAAAATTGGATATTGAAAAAGGGGAAATATATAGTTATAAAGTAACGGCGGTAAATAAAGGAGGCGAAAGTTTTCCGTCTGAAATTTTATCAGTTTATAATTCCGGCAACAATGATAAGCCTGTATTAATAATAAATGGATTCGACCGTGTGGCACAGCCTGCAATTGTGGAAACGGAGAAGTTTTCAGGCTTTGTAAACACGCTGGACGCCGGAGTGCCGGATGGCTATGATATAGGTTTTACAGGAATACAAAATGATTTTAACCCTTCCTCACTTTACGTTTCAAATGATGCACCGGGTCATGGCGCATCAAACGCAAATTATGAAACCCAAATTATAGCAGGAAACACACACGACTTTGTGTACGTTCACGGAAAATCGATGAAAGCAAACGGCAGTTCATTTGTTTCATCAAGCAATGAAGCTGTTTGGGATGACATGCTGAATCTTAATAATTATAAACTCGTCGATTTGATTCTCGGGGAACAGAAAAAAACACACCGTCAGAAAAAATCTTTTGAATTGATAAAAGGACCGGAGTTCGAAGCGTTCCCCGGCAAATTTAAATCGGCAATAAAAAATTATCTCAACAACGGGGGCAATATTTTTGTAAGCGGAGCTTATGTCGGCACCGACTTATTCAACGACCCAATGGATTCATTAAGTAAAGGTTTTGCAAAAGATGTTTTGAAGTTTATTTTGGCTGCTGACCACGCGGCAATATCCGGCAATGTTTTTTCAACTTCACCCGATTTTAGTTCGGTTTATAATTTAAGATACAATACTGAGTTTAATGATTCTATTTATGCGGTAGAAGCACCCGATGCAATAAACCCGGTAAAAGGGGCGAAAACAATTTTAAGATACACCGAAAATAGTTTTAGCGCCGGTACCGCTTACAAAAAGAATTACGGCGTTGTTGTTTTAGGCTTTCCGTTTGAAACAATTTTGATAGTAAAACAGCGGGATGAATTGA
>JAIOIM010000752.1 GCA_019912505.1 Ignavibacteriaceae bacterium | reverse complement strand
GTTTTAGAAATGGCAAGCGTATAAACCAACCCGCCGCCGCCAAAATTTATAGATGTTGAAAATAACGCCGGCGTTTGGTTATTATCCTTTTCAGATATAGATCCCGTTCCGCCAATAAGCCGGAAGCCCAGCGAGCTTTTTGTAACCGAGGGGAGAAAATACTCAATCATAGCGCGCCCCATATAATCAGGTTTTGTACCGGTATAATCTGTATGAGCTATTGCTGTTCCCCCTTCAACGCTTAAAACAACTGTTCCCGAAAAAGCATCGTAACGCTGTTTTGCCGATTGAGAGAAAATTGTTACAGTAAAAAATAAAAATATAAACGTAATTAAAGGTTTCATTCTTTATCCTAAGAGTGTATATAAAGTTTTTCAAAAATACTCTTATTCATATTCATAACCAATCGTTAAAAAGGGTTTTCGTTTATTCAGACTGGTTTAAGTAAAATAATTATTTTCGCTTTTTGCATTTTCAAAAACGGGACATCAACACTTAGCAACTAACTCATTTATTATTTATAAATCCAAAATCTATTTATTAACCAGGGGGGATATGTGAGCGACAGATACATAAGCAGGAAAAGTTTTCTTAAGTATGAGGCTTTAACAAAATATCACAATTAACAACTTGTCCCCTAGGTTTTTAATAACTCTTTCTCTGCGCTAACCCGATAAAAATGAAACGGCATTTATTCTATTTTTTCATTTGTTTTTTTTACCGGCAAAGAAAATATAAACTTGCTTCCACCCTTCTTACCCTCTTCCGGTATTTCTAATTGGCTTTCCGCCCATATTTCCCCACCATGTTTCTCAACAAACTCTTTGCACAAACCTAATCCTAAGCCCGTTCCTTTTTCACCGTTGCTGCCGTTCTTCGAGCGGACAACATTAATATTAAAGATATTTGAAATAGTTGCATCATCCATGCCGATGCCGTTATCCTCGACCATTATCAGCAATTTACCTTTTTCATCCTCAGCAGATAATTTTATTTCGCCGCCGCTGGCACTATATTTTATAGCGTTGTTTACAAGGTTGCGTATAACTATTTCAAGCATCGATTTATCGGCAAAAGCTTTGGTTTCTGCCGATACTAAATTCACTAATTTTATATTTTTTTTGTTCGCCTGTTGGGAAGATAAGTTAATTACTTTTTCTACTGTTTTTGACAAATAAACTTCTGCAGGGTCATAGCTAATTCTTCCCGAGCGGGATGCAGAAAGATTTAATAAATTCTCAACTAACTCAAAAGTTTTTATAGCGGTTTCTTCTAAATTGGAAATGTATTCAACCCTTTCTTCATCACTTAAATTGTAATATTCCTCCTTTAACAAAGTTCCAAAATTTATTAAAACATTGAAGGGGCTTCTCAAGTCATGCGCTATAATTGAAAATAATTTTTCCTTTGCTTCGTTCAATTCGAGGAGTTCAACATTTTTTAATTGGATTTCTCTACTTTGCCCTTCAATTAAAGAATTTTTTTCTTTTAAGAGCAAATTTAGTTTCCCCTTTTTGTTATTGGTTCTAAATAAAATGGCTGCCGCTATAAGAAGCACAAGAATAGCCGGCAGCATAACCACCATGTAAATTTTTTGTTTGTAGTTTTCATACATCTGTCTATCAAGGCTTCGCCGGTATTTTTCATATTCGGCTTTATTTTTAAGATCTATAAGTCTTTTTTGTGTCCCTTCGTTTTCAATCAAATCTTTGTAGTAATTCCGCTGTCTTAGTGCTTCAAGCGCTTTAACTATTTTTCCCTCCCGCTCATAAATTTGGGAAAGATAACCGAG
The DNA here is from genome assembly GCA_019912505.1 of Ignavibacteriaceae bacterium. Lineage (GTDB taxonomy): Bacteria > Bacteroidota > Ignavibacteria > Ignavibacteriales > Ignavibacteriaceae > CG2-30-36-16. The sequence continues at coordinate 2,633 of JAIOIM010000752.1, read as the reverse complement.
TGCATCTTGCAGAATAAAATTTAACGCTGATTTTTTTCCTATTTCAACACTCGCCTCAAAATATTTCTGTGCCGTTAAAAAGTTGTTCTCCAATAAATATACTTCACCCAGGCTTTTATACGCCCGCGCAATGCGCATAGGTATATTTTCTTGCTGAGCAAAGTCCAACATCTGTTTGAAATAATCTTTAGCAGGAGATAAATCTTTTAAATCTAAATAATAACTGCCAAGCTCTTGCAATGCCAATATTAAGCCCACCGTATCATTGGCTGCTTGATATGTTTCTAAAGATTTCTTTAGATAAAATAGAGATGAATCGTTATTGCGTCTGCTATATACCGAGCCGAGACAGTTGTATGCATACCCGATAGTTTGGGGCAATTTTGATGCGAGTGCATAAGGCAGGCTTTCTCTATAATATTCAATTGCTTTATCATCTTGGGCGGTTTCTTGATATACTAAACCGATATTGCAAAGACATTTCGCTATTCCGCTATTATTGTGTTGCTCTTTTTGCAGTTCAAGCGACCGAAGATAGTAATCGAGGGCTTTATCATGCAACGACCAATTATAAAATATTGTACCAAGATTATTGTAAGTAGTGGCGCGGTTAATTTTGTTCGGAAGTTTGTTTCTTATTTCAAGCGCCTTTTCAAAATAAAATACTGCGCTGTCGTAATCGGAAATAATCCAATAAATATATCCGGTAAAGTTGAATGAGTAACCCAGCCCGGATGAGTCTTTTACCTCACTTCTATACACAGCGGATTTCTTAATTGCAGCAATTGCTTCATCTCGTTTTTTTAAATCAAAATATGCGCCGCCGAGATCATAATAAGCATTGCCAAGTTCGTAAAGGTCATTTGCCTGTTCACAAAACTTTACGGCTTCTTTACAAATTTCTAAAGCCTGCTCTTCCTCTTTTATTGATGTGAGATATTTTCCCTTTAATAGAATAGATTTTATTATTCCCTTAGTGTAACTCATTTTTTTTGAATAACTGTTTAATGAATCAACTAATTGCAGATACCCATCTGTTGTAATTGGAGTCTTTTCCACAACGTTGAGAAATTTCTCGGCATCTTTATTCTGATTGCTGTCCGTCCCCACTTCGCAGCCTGCAAATAAAATTAGAATGAGAAAAAAAACGAATGAAACAGAATAATATTTATAGGTATTTGATAACACCTTATTTTGCATAAAAAAGATAACTGTTGTTATTTGTCGAATAAACTATTTATAGCTCTTTACAAAATACAAAAAGGGAGATAAATATGCTCAAAAATAAGTCGTTTGCCCTATATAAAATAAGGCAGCCTAAAACAACAAAAGAATATTTTAGAATTACTCCTTCATACTCAATGAAATCCTTCCTCTTTGAATATCTATTCCGGTAATTGTTACATCTATAACATCCCCAACGCCTATTAAATCAAGAGGATTTTTTATAAAGCGATTTGCCATTTGAGATACGTGGAGCAGTCCGTCCTGTTTTACTCCGATATCCACGAACGCTCCGAAGTCAACGACATTACGCACGGTGCCTTTTAATTTCATCCCCTCCTGAAGGTCTTCCATTTTTAAAACGTCACTCCTCAAAATCGGTTTCGGCATTTCTTCGCGCGGGTCGCGCCCCGGTTTTTTTAAGTTTTCTAAAATATCTATTAATGTCGGTTCGCCGATGCCTATATCATCTGCCAGCCGCTTTGTACCTTTCTGGTTTACTATTAACGATAACACCGCGCCGGAATCTTTTACTTTTGCAAGCGGCATGTTAAACATATCCAATAATTTTTCGGTGGCTTTATAAGATTCTGGGTGAATAAAAGTATTATCAAGCGGGTTTTCGCCGTTGGTAATTTTTAAAAATCCCGCCGACTGTTCAAACGCCTTTGCGCCCAAACCGGTTACTTCCATAAGCTCTTTACGCTTTTGGAACTTGCCGTATTGCTCTCTATACTTTACAATATTTTCTGCTATACGTTTATTTAAACCGGAAACGTATGAAAGCAGCGATGCCGATGCGGTATTTAGATCAACGCCTACATAGTTAACGCAGCTTTCTACAACAGTATCAAGTTTGGAACCTAAAAGTTTTTGATCGACGTCATGCTGGTACAAACCAACACCGATTGATTTCGGATCAATCTTAACTAACTCCGCAAGAGGGTCGAGCAATCGCCGCGCAATTGATATATTGCCCCGCTGCGATGCTTCGAGATCGGGGAACTCCTTTTTAGCCACAGTAGATGCCGAATATACCGAGGCGCCGGCTTCATTTACTATCGTGTAATGACATTCAAGATTATTCTGTTTAATCAACTCTGCAACAAACTGTTCTGTCTCGCGGCTTGCGGTGCCGTTGCCTATTGCTATAATTTCGACTTTATACTTTTTGATAAACGCTGCAACAACCTTTTCTGCTTCGGCGGTTTTACTCTGCGGCGGGTGCGGGTAGATAGTTGAACCATCGAGATATTTACCTGTTTCATCAATAACCGCCACTTTGGAACCGGAATAAAAACCAGGGTCGATGCCCATAATAATTTTATTTGCAAGAGGCGGCTGCAATAACAAAGAGCGAAGGTTTGACGCAAATATTTCTACAGCGTGTTCATCCGATACTTCGGTTA
>JAIOIM010000751.1 GCA_019912505.1 Ignavibacteriaceae bacterium | reverse complement strand
CTCCTGCTCCCAAAGCAGGCGCGATGAGCCGGGCTACGCTACGCCCCGAAACAAATTTTCAAAAAAGAAAACAAATATAGAGGAGTATCTTTAAAAAAACAATTCTTAATCAAAAGAAAATGAATATGAATGATGGTTTTCGGGAAATATGCTCAAAAAGTTTTTGTGGCAACTCTTGATATTGTCAAGAATAATTCTTAATATTTACAAAAATAATATTAACAATTTTGCGGGGTTGTTATGAAAATTAAAATTTCTTTTCTTGCTCTTCTTCTTTGGTCGGTTTCGCTTTTTTCGCAAACTTCACAGTTTAACATAAATGAGTATAAACTCTTTTTGCAGCAAAATGCCAGCATTACACCCGACCAACTTCTTCAAATGCACTCTGCCGGTGTGTTTGAAAGTAATATTAATTTACCTACTAACGATGCTCTTTATTACGATTCTATTAAAGCAATTTACTCGTTAACAAACACTGAAGAAAACTTAATAGCATCTCATGGTTTTATGGTTAGCGAGCGTCTAAAGTTTGATTCTTTCGGCAAAGCATTTCTCGATATTTACCACAAAGATTTGCCGGTTATAGTTACAACGGATGCAATATTGCAGGCGTTTCACATCTCTTACGACCGCGTTTTAAAGAATATGGAAATCGGGGAACTTGTTGATGACGTTGAAAGTATTCTGAACGGTGCACACCTTTTTATGCCGCAATTAGATGCATTATATAGCGCTAATCCGGAAATGTTGCCGATGCTTAAAGATGTAGATGTGTATGTAACAGTCGGCAGAAAGCTTATGGGTGAAACCGCTTCGCCATATTATGCTTCCAACATTCCTTTTATCGATTCCTTAATTCAATTAATTATGGACGCTGATGGAATCGGTACATTGGAATTATTTTCAAGCAATTGCCGAAGTTACGATTGGAGCCAGTTTAAACCACGCGGACACTACGTTGATCCATTTTACCCCGAACTAAAAAATTACTGGCGTACGATGATATGGTACGGGAGAATGGAAATTTATCTTGGTAAACCAAAAGCTAATGACCCTTTTTGTGAGCCACAAACTCCCGCTGATATAAAACGACAGGTGATTGACGCCTTTTTAATTCAGCAGCTTATTCAAATTAGCGGTGTTAGAAATAAGGTTGATGGAGTAGAGGAAATGATAAAATTTTTTGTCGGTGAACAAGACAATGTTACACTTACAAATCTTGATTTTTTACAAAACGCAATATCGTTAAACACACCGGCTGATCTTCTGAACGATACAAAACTTGAAGAGTTTCACGATTCACTTTCAAATCAATCATTCGCATATCAATTAATTATGTCGCAGTTGCTCGCATCCGAGCCGATGTCCCCCGACAGCATTACTCCTGCTTCCGCATTTTTATTATTCGGTCAGCGATTTGTTGTTGATTCTTATGTGATGTCGCAGGTTGTTTACGACCGTGTAGCCTGCCGGTTGTTCCCATCTTCTTTAGACCCGTTGTTTGCACTCGGAAATAACGCTGCATTACAATTATTACAACCAGAATTACAAACTTATAATTACAGTCCTATTTTAGCAGGCTTGAGATACTTGTTTGATAATTATCCTGATGACTATTGGAAAAGTTCTCTATATAATGCGTGGGTCGGTTCAATTCGTCAATTAAATCCTCCGGAAGATAGAACGATGCTTCCGCAATTTATGACAACCGCAGCATTCTGGCAGGAAAAGCTAAACACTCAATTATTCTCGTGGGCACAATTGCGCCACGATAACCTATTGTATGCTAAACAATCATATACTGGTATTCCTATTTGCTCATATCCTTACGGTTATGTTGAACCTTTCCCTGAGTTTTATGAATCGTTAAAAACTTTTTCTATTATTGCAAAAAATAAATTTTCTACATTCAATTTCTCCGATCCATATTATAAACAGATGTTAATAGATTATTATAATAATTTTGCATCTGTTATGGATACGTTAAAGTCGATTTCGGAGAAGGAACTTTCGGGCACTCTATTATCTTTTGAAGAAATTAACTTTCTAAAAGGAATAGTTTATGAAGGTTCTTCCGGTTGTGCACCGGGGTATGATGGCTGGTATCCATCTCTGTTTTTTGACGATGCTGGTTACATGTTCCAAGGTTTAATGGAAAAGGAAAATGTTGTGGCTGATGTTCACACAACTCCTGCTGATTGTGCCGGCAATACCCACGGCTGGATTACACATGTAGGCACCGGATTTGTTAATCTCGGAGTTTTTATCACCAATGTTCCTTCCGGTGAAAAAGTTGCATTCGTCGGTCCATTAAATAGTTATTATGAATATGTTACCGATAATTTTCTTCGCTTAACTGATGATGAATGGAGTGCTACATATTTACAATCCGCAGCAAGACCTTCATGGGTTAATTTATATCTCGCAGACAGCACAGGCAACACTCGTGGTGAAGGCGCAACTCTTATTACCGGAGTCAAAAGAGATGATAATACAGTTATTCCTGAAAGTGAAATAGTATTAAATAATTATCCAAACCCATTTAACCCTTCTACCATCATTCATTTTACCGTACCGTATGATAGAAGCAATAAATTAGTAAAACTATCCATCTACAATATTCAAGGTGAGTTAGTTGAAACCCTGATTAATGGTAATTTGTCTTCTGGTAGTTATGTAACAAAATGGAATGCAAAGAATTTTGCGAGCGGTATTTACATTTGCTCAGTAAATGTAGGTGATAAAAACAAAACTATAAAACTCACACTGGTTAAGTAACTTTTGGATATTTCTCAGCACGATGAGTAAAGACTACTTATATTATTTTTATATGCCCGGCGCAATGCCGGGCTTTTTATTTAGCGGTAACCTTTTTTATATTTATTTTGTATTTGAAAAATAATCCGGAATTTGTATGGCAAATCAAAAAAGAACTCCCGATATCAATTTAAATCTTAATGTTCGGGGTCTTCCGCAATCTGCAACATTAGCTATAAACGAACTAAGCAATAAACTTAAACAAGAAGGGAAGAAAATATATAAACTTGGTCTCGGGCAGTCGCCTTTTCCCGTACCGCAGCCTGTAGTTGATGAATTAAAAGTAAATGCCCACCAAAAAGATTATTTGCCTGTAAAGGGTTTAATGCGTCTGCGTGAAGCAGTTGCTGAATATCATTGCCGTGTTAACGGAGCATGCCACAACGCAGAAGATGTTTTGATAGGTCCCGGTTCAAAGGAATTGATGTTTCTTCTCCAATATGTTTATTATGGCGATTTAGTAATCCCAACACCAAGCTGGGTTTCATACGCGCCGCAAGCCCTTATAATAGGGAAGCAGGTACGATGGCTTAAAACAAAACCAGAAAATAATTGGGTCTTAACGGCGGAAGAACTCGAATCACAATGTAAAAGTGACCCGGAGAAACCGAGAATTTTAATTATTAATTATCCCTCAAATCCTACCGGTTTAACTTACCAAAATGGCGAACTAAAGGAATTGGCGCGTGTTGCAAAAAAGTATAAAGTAATACTTCTTTCAGATGAAATTTATGGTGAACTGCATCATAAAGGGAAACACATTTCTATTTCACGCTACTATCCGGAGGGTACAATCATCAGCAGCGGCTTAAGCAAGTGGTGCGGTGCCGGTGGCTGGCGTTTGGGAACATTTACATTTCCTACATCTATGCGTTGGCTCCTTGATGCGATGGCTGTGATGGCAAGTGAAACTTTTACGTCAACAAGCG
>JAIOIM010000750.1 GCA_019912505.1 Ignavibacteriaceae bacterium | reverse complement strand
GCATTATCATCAATTCCCGTAGTATTGCTTTGGAGCGAATTATCACCAAATGAAGAATTATTAACGCCTGTTAGGTTGTTTTGAAGTGAACCATTTCCAAACGCAGAATTAGAAATCCCGGATGTATTGAATTGAAGTGAATTCTCACCAAAGGCTGAATTTTGATCACCGATTGTATTTTGAGATAATGCAGAATAACCAACGGCAGTATTTTGTACACCGGTTGTATTAAGGGCTAAGGAGAAATAACCTGAAGCTGTATTCTGACTGCCGGTAGTGTTGGTGTACAAGGAGTAGTCACCATTAGCTGTGTTAAAATCGCCTGTCGTGTTTGAGTATAATGAATAAAACCCTGCAGCAGTGTTATATCTTCCAATTGTATTTGAGAATAATGCCGAATGACCCGTTGCAGTATTATAAGAACCTGTAGTATTATTATTTAATGTATAATAGCCGCTTCCGCTATTTGCTCCTCCTGTAGTATTATAGTACATTGAAAAAGCACCGACTGAAGTATTTTCAATTCCTATTGTATTTGCAGATAGCGCATAATATCCTACCGCCGTATTTTCTTCACCTGTCGTATTTGACTTTAGAGCATATGCACCAACACCTGTATTCCAATTTCCATCGGAGTTTGCGTTTAATGAATTATAACCTAAAGCAGTATTAAAATAGCCTGAGGTTAAACCGGAAAGCGAACCTTCACCAACACCGGTATTATTACTTGCATCAATACTGCTGGAGGAAAAAGCCATTGTAAAATTTCCAGAATTTATTCCAAAGAACGTGTTGTGTCCGACTGTACCGACTGCTTTAAAGTTGTGGAGATATAGATCATTTCCCTTGAATATCACACCACTGTTTAATTTCATATAGCCCATAGCTTGATCGACAGTTAAAAAAATATTACTTGAGCCGTCATCAACATACAAGATGCCGCCAGTACCAAGCGTTGCGTGAATATCCTGACTTTTGATAGATATACTAAGAGCAACTATCAAAAACATACTGAATAATGTAATCTTCATTGTGGATTTCCTTTTGATTGTTTTAGTTAAATTCATTTTACTATCTCACCATTCGTAATCTTTACCGAAGTTTTGTTTTTCAGATTTTTTAATGATACTCTTAACTTTTCAATTTTAATTGCTGAAACATTCGGGTCGTTTTCTAAATCAGCTATTGCTTCTTCAATTGATTTGTACTCTTTTATATTAACATCATCCACATCCTTTTTAATGATTAAAAGTGGTGCAGGTTTAGGCTTCATCTTTTTGAATAAATTTGTCAGCTTTTTTATAGTTCTCAATTTTTTCCTTTATTTTGGTGGCAACTTAGAGAGAACATTCTTACACTTCAATAGCTAACAAGCAAAAGGTATGCTTTATTAAATTAACGGTACCTTTTTGAAAATTAACGGTAAAAGAAAAAGAGACGGCAGCGCCTGCAAAGATTTATGAGTCTGGTCTAAAAAGGTCAAAAATTCAATTTGAGATAGAAATTTAAACCGTTGAAACGGTTTCGTATAATATTAGGTTGTTGTTAACCCACGCCTTAAGTCGTGGGTTAATGAGAAAATACAGAGAATCAAAAACGGTTTCACCTGTGCGCCGTGGCGTAACCGTTTCCAACCTTTTTAGCCCAGGCTCATTTAAAATTGCCGCACCCTTTAAAGGCTGTGCAAGTGTTCAAACAAAACCGTTACAACGCAGTGTACAGGTGAAACGGTTGAGAAGCCTATTATTTTCATTAACATCTTGATTAATCGAGGTGTTAATAAAATCTTATTAAAAGATTTGAACCGTTTCTCTGTTAGAGTCCTTTTGATAACGGTTTCTGTTTGCCAATTTTTATTCTAACCATTTTAGATAATTAAAAACCATGACATTTACACAACCTCTAAATATCGGGCATTCATTTATAGCCTCTGTGTAACTCCGCGAAATCTCTGTGGCACTCTGTGTAATAAAAATCAATAAGTAACACAGAGAACCACCGAGAATGCACTGAGAACCACTGAGAAAATATTTTTTTCTTCGGTTCTTGCGTAAGGTGACTTACTTAAGTTGAATGTTTATGCTTGAAAAGCGTAATGCTTCAGCACAAAAGTAAAACGGCTAATATGCTCTATTTTCAAGCTAACCCGCCGCCTATGGCATAAGTTAATTGAGCAGAAATTTTATTTAAATAACTGATTTGCCGTTTTTTTTTATGTCAATTTAAAAGAGTGGTTAACTTTAGTAATTTATAAACTACATTAAGCACGTGTTTGATAAAAAGCTTTCAAAATTATTTTTGCTTTATTACAGTAATTTTTTAACTTTGCCGCTGGAATTTTAATCCTTATTAAAATTCATCAACTTAGTTTCGTTGCGGAAAAACTTAAGTAGCCGCGAAAACCCAAATCAAAAAAAATATTAGATATAATTATAGGCA
>JAIOIM010000749.1 GCA_019912505.1 Ignavibacteriaceae bacterium | reverse complement strand
ACTAATGCCATGCAAGTAAAACTTTTAACCAAATCCATACTTCTCGTTTTAATTTTCCTTTTTAGTTCAATTTTATCAGCACAAACAAATATAAGTGAGTTAAACAGCCTAATAAATAGCGGGGAATTTTCGACTGCCGCGGAGAAAATCGACTCATTAATTTTATTTGCCGACATGTCGGTCGAAGAGGCGCACCAACTTCAGTTCCAGAAAGATAAGTTAGAGCGAATAAAAAAAGATTTTAAACGTACCGAAGAGTATGTTACTAAAGCATTATTAAAGTACTATCCGTCTATAAATAAGGATATGTTAAAACAATGGGAAGATGACGGTTCGCTTGAAATGAAAATAATTGACGGTGAAAAAAGATATTTTAATAACGCTGTGCCGAACTTATTCCGAGTAAACAAGAAAGCAAAGCAAAAAAAAATAGAAGTTGACGGCACTGCTGAAGATAAACTAAAACTGTTTTTATCTAAACACATTCCACAATCTGTGGAACAATCTCTTAATTCAGGTTCAACCACATCTAACCTGAAAAAAATAAAAATTAACTATACTTTAACGGTAGACGCCGACGTTGTGCCGAAAGGTGAAATCATCCGCGCCTGGCTGCCTTACCCGCGTAACGGTTACGACCGGCAGAGCGATATAAATCTGCTGCACGTAAATTCAAACGATTATATTATCTCACCCGATTCTTATCTTCACAAATCTATTTACATAGAAAAGCCAAGTGAGGGGGATAAACCAACCGTGTTTAATATTGCGCTTGAATACACATGCAGCTCGCAATGGTTTAATTTAAGCGAAGATAAAGTTAAACCATATAATAAAACAACCGAGTTATATAAAGAGTTTACATCCGAGCGCACCCCGCACATCGTCTTCAGCAATAAAATAAAAAATTTAGCCGCAGAAATTATAGGTAATGAAAAGAACCCTTATAATATAGTTAAGAAAATAGCCGTTTGGATAAACGATAACATTCCCTGGGCAAGCGCACGCGAATATTCAACTTTAGAAAATATCTCCGATTATTGCATTACAAACATGCACGGCGACTGCGGCATTAAAAGTCTGCTTTTTATAACTCTTGCCCGCTGCAGCGGAGTTCCCGCAAAATGGCAAAGCGGCTGGATGATGCACCCGCCGGTTATCAATCTTCACGATTGGACGGAAGTATATTTTGAAGGCTATGGCTGGGTGCCGGTTGACCCTGATTTCGGCATTCAAAACTCAGATGACGAAAAGGTAAAATATTTTTATACAAACGGGTTAGACAGCTACCGCTTAATAGTTAACGATGATATATCGAGAGATTATTTTCCGGCAAAAATTTATCCGCGCAGCGAAACCGTAGATTTTCAGCGGGGCGAGGTTGAATGGCGGTG
>JAIOIM010000748.1 GCA_019912505.1 Ignavibacteriaceae bacterium | reverse complement strand
ATATTTATGGAGCGATATATAATCTTAGCGATTTGAGTTTAGTTAAAAATGAAGGTAATTCAGCATTAACTTTTTCGCTTGAACAAAACTATCCCAACCCGTTTAACCCATCAACAAAAATTAAATTCACCCTCCCCTCTCCTTCTCAAGGAGAGGGGCCGGGGGTGAGGTCGATAACCCTAAAAATTTACGACATCCTCGGATGCGAGATAACCACGCTCATCAACAAAGAACTTGCACCGGGTAATTACGAAGTAGAGTTTAACGGCAGCACACTTGCAAGCGGTGTTTATTTTTACAAACTTGAGGCGGGTAGTTTTCTGCAAACGAAGAAGATGATTTTGATACGATAAAAGGAGATGAAATGAAACAATTGTATATTTTAGTTTTTTTACTGCTAACATCATCTTTATTTCCGCAGCAGCCGGTATTTTCCCAGGTCTATGATTTAAATGCGTCATTTTTATCAATTGAGCTGTTCGGGCAAAATGGTTATTTGTGCTGCGGCATAAATCCTTTTTCATCTACAAATAATTATACCATAACAAACATAACTTCAGACGGCAGGCTTGCGTGGGAATATATTTATGACATCCCGCGTAATTCACCCAGGCTTCATCAGGCTATTGCGGCAGACGGAGATACTGCTTTAATGTTTATCGTACCTCGCATTGACGATGGTTTGAAATACTTACAACTTGTAAAGATGAATAACAAGGGAGAAACAATTTTCACAAAAAATATTTTGCAAGATTATTATTGTTACATGGGAATAGTAAAAAGGAACAACAACGAATTTGCCACTGCAACAATACTACATGATTCACTTTCTCTTATTTTGTTCAACTCTGCGGGAAATGTTACAACAGAGTATCACTATAAGGTATATGGGCTACTTACAACGGATGCCGCGTTTTCTATAATCAATACAACCGATGGGGGCATGCTTATTTCTGCATATAAATCCACAATCAAAGTAGACAGTAATTATCAGCAGGTTTGGATGCGGCATGAAGGGAATGTCTTTTATTCAACAAAAGCAGATAGTAATAATTTTGTTTCGCTATATGACGGGAAAATTATAAAATATGACAGTAATGGAAACGTTATTTGGTGGAAGCATTACGGTATAAAACCAATAAGTATTTTATACACTCCATCCGGAGATTATTTGCTCCCTTACAGGATATTCAACAGAGGAAATTTTTTAACAAAACTTAATTCCAATGGTGATTCTGTTTCTTCTGTCCCTGCAAGAGGAATAATTACAGCAATGAAATTAATAGATGATAACGCATTTATTATGAGTGGCGAATTATCTTATCCCTACATGTCATGGATTACAAGATCAGATATTAGCTGCGAACACAAGATTGTTGATTTTGAAGATTACCTTTTGGATAATCGACTTAACATTTTTTCTTATATAAAGCTTTATTGGTATACATATAATGTTCAATCAGTAGATATTGATTATAGCACAGACAATGGCGCGAATTGGATTAATATAGCACAGAATCTTACTGCTCCTCCTTATATTTGGTCGGTTCCTAATACTCCTTCGGATGAATGTCTTTTTAAGGTACGAGAAAGCGGAAGTTTTCAAGTCTATGATGTTTCAACTTCAATGTATTCATTTATTAATTACAAGAGTTATGACTACATAGCCGCCAATAATGTTTTAATGTGGGCAGGCAACAACGGGGATGGAAGTCACAACCCGAATACGGATGGGAATGGTTTTTACTGGCCAGGCGGCATTAATAATGATGGCAAGTCTGCTATTTTTGAAGACGGACTTTTATGGGGAGGTAAATTAAATGGGGAAATAAGAGTTAATGGAAACACACATAGGCAGGGTATAAAACCCGGAGTAATTTTACCGAATGGTAAAGCTTCTGATCCTTATGATCCAAAATATAGAATCTATAAAATAAAAAAAGGGTGGGCTGATTTACCCGATACAAGTATAGAAAAGAAAATTTATGAATATAACTACAACAATTGGGCTGGCGATATTGGCGCAGAATATAATGACGTAAACGATGATGGAGTTTTTACTCCAGGGATGGATGCCCCGAAGTTTTTGGGTGATGAGGTTTTATATTACACAGCAAATGATCTCGATACAGCGACAACACGCTATACTTATGGCTCCGATCCCATCGGGTTAGAATTTCATACAAGTATATTTGCGTTTAATACAACGGATGCGCTTGCAGATGCAGTATTTAAAAAATATGTACTAATAAATAAAAGCGGTTATACAATTGACGATATGTATTTATTATATTGGTCAGACGATGACCTTGGGGATGCCAATGATGATCGAAGCGCAATTGATACAAATTTATGTTTTACTTATACCTATAACAGTGATAATGACGATGGTATATACGGCACCGCTCCACCGGCTGTGGCGCATATGCTGCTTCAATCTCCTATTATTCGCGGCAGCATTACTGACTCAGCTTTTTATCAATCTCACTGGAGAAAGAATTTTAAGAATATAAAAATTAATGCTGGCGGGATGTTATTAAAACACAGAGTAATGGGGTTCCCCGGGAATCCAGTACAAGGGTTATATCTGGGGTCATTAGAATATTACAATTTAATGATGGGTTTAGCGAATGATGGCACTTCAATTAAAGACCCGATTACAAATGAGATAACTACATTTTGTGTTCCGGGCGATCCGGTCGGAGGTACCGGATGGTATTATGGAGCCGGATGGCCGAATGGACCAGGTCCAGGGGACAGTTACAATTATTTATCGTGCGGTCCCTTTACAATTGCACCGGGAGATACACAGGAAGTTGTTTATGCAATTTTTATAGCTAAGGGGAGTTCCAACTTAAACAGTATTACTAAACTTAGAGAGAGTGCCGCATTTATACGAGATAAATTCTATAAAAACTTTCCAGGTTTTGAAGATGAGGTTTACTCAATTCCTGAAATCAAATTTGAAGTGATGCAGAATTATCCAAATCCGTTTAACCCATCAACTAAAATTAGATTTTCGGTGCCATTTGATGATAACGGAACTCCATCGAAAAAAAATGTAACTATAAAAATTTATGACATCCTCGGCAGAGAAATAAAAACAATACTCAACAGCAATTTTGCGCCGGGTAATTACGAAACAATATTTAACGCAAGCAGCCTTGCAAGCGGTGTTTATTTTTACAGGCTTGAAGCGGGAAGTTTTATGCAGACGAAGAAGATGGTTTTATTAAGATAGAGCGTTGCAATGAAGGATGTAGAAAGCATCATCATTGCGGGATACTGAATTTATACTTGAGATTGGCGTTACAGTAAGTAATGAGCTAAAT
>JAIOIM010000747.1 GCA_019912505.1 Ignavibacteriaceae bacterium | reverse complement strand
GTTCATTATTAAGAATGACGGGTAAAATTTTTTCCTGCAAATCAATAACCAGCAGCGCGGTTTTGTCCCTAGTCAATATTTTTTCAGAACGCTTAAATACTTTTTTCATCATTTACCTCTAATAAATTGGTTCCATGCCATATTTACCGCAAGAGTACATCATCAAAATAGCGGCTAAATCCACAAGTGCCTTTTTTTGATCTTCAAAATAAATTACAAGATCATAAACTTCCGCAACAAATTGTAAATTTTTTAAAATTTTGTCTAATTCTTTATAAGATGGTGTGCCGTGCCAGTTTGCTACTTCTGTAACAATAAGCTTTTCATGCCGCCGTAAAAATTCTGCAAACGATACAACTCTTTTTGATTGAGGCACACGGGGGCGGCAAATATTTATTAAATCGTTAAAATAAGTATCCCATTTTTCCGCAAGAAGTTTATTTCTATCCCGCATTACGTATCGGGCTTTTTCAAGAGTAAAATTTGCCTTTGTAATTACTTTAAATTTAGGAGTAAGCGCGTAACCATCGTAACTTATTTCGCCGCTTTCATCATCAATATATTTCCATCTTTTCAAAAGCTGGTTAGCGGTGTAAATAACAATTACTTTGTCTAAGGCACTATCTACAACTATGTACTTCCCTTTTTGTTCATTTATAACGGTAAACCAGTGCTCCCAGCCGTCAACGCTTAGAACGCATGGCAAACCGCGCTTGAGGTTGTAATTTAGTGCTTTAATTGCTTCCGCAGGCACTTCTCTCCGGAAGTAGTTCATATTACATTTATAACTTCGTGCGGCTTTTGCAAGACCTATTTCATCGGTGCCGTACCACCAGGTGCTTCCTGCTTTTTTTCCAATTTCCCTTTCATTTTCAAATAAGCCGAGCATTACAAGAGCGTATTTTAGGGCAAAGGGTCCGCATTGATATTTATAAGGTTGGGGATAAAAACTCATTTTTCACTGTTTTTTTTTGTACAGTAATTTAAGAAATCATTTAATGGAAATCATCCGAAATCTTTATAAAAAACTTAAATTTTCTTATTATTACGCTATGAGAAAAAAAATTAAAGTTTTACTCGCATATAACGAGCCCTCGCCGGAGTTATATAACCTGCAATCAACCGAAACGCAAAAGCCTCTTGAGTTTCTCCCCTATTTTGAAGTCGATCAGATGACTCCGATGGATGAGTTTGATTTGATGGCTAAAAAACTTACCAAAAGCGGTTTTGAAGTAAAGGTAATGAACATTCTTGACAACCTTAATATCTTAATTGATGAGCTAAAAAATAACAGACCTGATGTAATTTTTAACTTTATCGAAATTTTTAAGGATAACGCACGTTTCGAGATGAATATGGTTGGGCTATTTGAGCTTTTACGGATACCGTATACAGGCGCTGCCCCAACTGCACTTGCAAATTGCCAGAGTAAAGTATTAACAAAACGCCTGCTGAATTCCCTTGGAATAAATACACCACGGTTTATTTTCATCAAAGAACTGAAGGCACGGTACGCTCATCATCTTAATTACCCGTTAATGATAAAGCCGGCTTATGAAGATGCGAGTGTTGGAATTGAAAATGACTCGATAGTTTATAATCATAAAATGTTGCACAAACGGGTGGATTATGTTTTAAGTTACTTTAAACAGCCCGCACTTGTAGAAGAGTTTATTGAGGGGAGAGAACTAAATGTGGCGGTTATCGGCGATACAGATCCGGTAGCTTTGCCGATAAGCGAAATTGATTTTACAAGCATGCCCGACCATCTTCATAATATTGTAAGCTACCAGGCTAAGTGGGACCCGCACCACGAAGCTTACCATAAAACAATTCCCGTTTGTCCGTCCAATCTTCCAAAGCGTATCGAAGCTAAAGCAAAAGCAATAGCTTTAAAAGCATTCAAAGAAATGGGCTGTCGCGACTATGCCCGCGTGGATATGCGACTTGATAAAGATAACGAACTCTATGTTTTGGAGGTTAACCCTAACCCCGATTTAACAGAGGGAATGGGTTTTATGCGCTCAGCAGATGCAGCAGGAATTTCGTACATAAAAGCTTTGAAAAAAATTATACGCTTTGCATACGAGAG
>JAIOIM010000078.1 GCA_019912505.1 Ignavibacteriaceae bacterium | reverse complement strand
ATGAGTCTGGTCTAAAAAGGTCAACAATTCAATTTGAGATAGAAATATAAACCGTTAAAACGGTTTTGTATAATATTAGGTTGTTGTTAACCCACGACTTAAGTCGTGGGTTAATGAGAAAAGACAGAGAATCAAAAACGGTTTCACCTGTGCGCCGTGGCGTAACCGTTTACAACCTTTTCATACCAGACTCAGCTATGAATTAGAAATAAATAAAAAAAGCACGGCTTCCAGTAAATGTTTGCGAAGCAGTGCTTTTGAGATGAGGTTGAAATATTTTTATCTTTTTCTTAGGTTTATTTCGCCGCCGGAAGTTTTTGCAACTAACTTTGGTCCGCCGCCGTTAATATCGCCTTCTAATTTTCTTTTACTGCGGTTGGTTTGGTTTTCAGTTTTAAAATCGGAATCAACTCCGCCGCCGGAGCTGCTAAGCATTAACGATGCCTTAAAATCTGCAGGAACATATATATCTATGTCACCGCCGGATGTAGCCAATGCGATGCCTTCGTTAATTCCATTATATTCCAGTTTTATGTCGCCACCCGATGACTTTGCTTCAATAGAACCATTTCCACCGCTTAGTTTTATATCACCGCCGCTGGTTGTGACTTTCAAATTACCTTTATAATTAACACCGTTTATATCGCCGCCTGATGTTGATGCTTTTGTATTTCCCTCGGGATTTTCTAATGTAATATCGCCGCCCGAAGTTGCAACAAGCAAATTTCCTCTCGTTTCTTTGATATCAACATCACCGCCGGAAGTTTTTATAGTGACGCTTCCTTTTATTCCGCCCACCCTCACATCACCGCCGGCAGTTGAAACAGTAACATTAAAATTAGAGGGGGTTTTTATTTCATATCTTACTTTTATGCCCGAATTTCCCCAGTTAAAAAAACTTCTTTCATATTTTCCCGTAACTGCCACTTCATTGCTGTTGCCGTTAAAATCAAATTTCATTTTTTCACGCGCTTTATCATTGCCGTAAACTTTTATATAAACTTCATCTTTTTCCCAGGGGGTAATCATAACATCGCCGGGTCGTGTATCTACGCGCAATGTTTTGCCCGATGAAATTTGGAACGTTTTTTCATCTATTACACTTAATTTTTTACTTCCGTTATCTCCATTAAAAGCAACCGAACATGCGGATAAAGAAAATGATACAGAAAAAAGCAAAATGGTTACGGTGATTAAAGTAGGTCTATCAAGTTTCATTTTTAACCTCAATTATATTATGTGATATTTTATTAGACTAACAGCGCTAAAAAAAGTTACCTTACAGTTTTAATATACTTCAATTACGGCGGTAAAATTATAAAACACAATTTGAATAGTTAACGCAATTTTGATTACCGGCAAAATAATTACAAATATGGTATATTTTAGAGGCAAAGCGGAGAGATGCTTTCGCAAGTTGAAGAAAGGGAATAGTAATGAATGTACTACTTTTATTATTTAGTAAAAGTTTTGGATAATTGTTAGTTTTAGGAGATAAATGAGTAAGAGCAAGAGTAAGAGAAAGAGTGAGAGTAAGAGTGAGAGCAGGAGGAAAAAAATGAAGGTATTTGATGGAGAGTGTAAATTATAATGTGTAAATGGGGAAGTTGAATAATAAAAAAGGCTCAACTTGTTTTTTAAAGATAATAGAAAAATGACCAAGAACCATAGACCAGTTTCTGACGGGCATAGTCCATTTTTTTTTATCTGCCTAGTGGATATCCTTTTGGTAGTAAGAATTTTTGTTGTGAGCATCCCCATGCTGCTTCTGTGAATACTGTTTCTTTGTAATTTGGAATTGGTCCTCCTTGGTATGATATTGCATGAAAAAAGTCTCCAACTGTAAGATTTATTGTTGGAGGATCTCTGCAGTTTAGTATTCCTCCGAGCAGTTCCGAAGTTACGTTTCCATCTGTCGGTTGACTTGTGTAATTTATAATTGCCTTTCTTATTCTTAAGTTATTATCCAAAATTTGACCATTTCCATTACTGTTACTGAATGTTACAGTTGCGTAATTGAATCCGTTGTATGTGTTAAGAATATAGTTAATTATTTCGCTGTTTGAAATGTTGTCTACTTTGAATATTCCTGCGATGTTTACTCTGTTGTAGTCTTCTATTCCTGTTCCTTGTAGTGTTAGCATTTTTACCATGTCGTTTAGAGTTTTATCAAGTTGTGCTATTTCGTCTGCATCTACTGGTTCTCCTGTGTGTTGGTTTATGTTGCTTGTTATGAACCATAGGCTGTCTACTTTATCTGCAGTCCAAGTGATATTTGTAGCTGAATTTTTGAATATATATCTGTATTCAGAACTTTGTAGGTCGAATACGCCGTTGTTTATGTATGTGTTTGTTTGGTAGTATCTTTGGAAGTCAAATAGTGCTAGGTTTGCGTCTTCGTATTTTTTTAGGCTGTCTAGGTTTATTTGCATTGTGTTGAATACTTGTATTGTTGGTGCGTATTGGAAGTCGGTTATTGCGAGTGGTGTTTGGTCGAGTTTTGTTCCTTTTTTGTGTATTACTCTTGTGTTTAGTCTGTCTTCGTGGTCTGGGAATGTTATTGTTGCTTTTCTTTGGTTTGGGTTGTTTGGTAGTTGTATGTTTATGTTTAGTATTCCGTTTGTGTTTGAGTATATTGTTGTGTCTAGTATTCCTGGTATTTCAAAATCTATTGGTTCGTTTGTTCTTATTGTTCCTAGGCTGCTTACGTATAGTATGTTTGTGTTGATTTCGTTTTTTGTTAGTTGGAATTCTAGGTTGTTTATGTTTTGTATGGAGTTTTTGTGCATTGCGAATTTGATTGTGTCTGGTAGGTATCCGTTTTTTTGTGCTATTCCTTGAAAGTATAGTGTGTCTGGGTGGGGTGTGAAGTTTGGTGTTTTTTGTATTTGTGTTGTTTGTGTGATTGGTATTTTTTGTGTTTTTG
>JAIOIM010000746.1 GCA_019912505.1 Ignavibacteriaceae bacterium | reverse complement strand
ATCCTAAATATTCTTAAAATAATTTTTACCCGGTGTTGCGTATGCCTGCAGAAATACCGTTTACAGTTGAACGAAGCAATGCCAATAAGTTTTCTTTTTCAGATGATGTAATATTTTTTGATCTATATTTTTTTATAAACGCAACCTGTATAAAACTGATCGGGTCTATATAGGGATTTCTTAAGAGTATAGAAAGCTGCAGCGACTTGTTCGAATCGAGTAATGCTTTTTCGCCGGTTATTTTTAACACCGCATTTTTTGTCCTTTCATATTCACTTTTAACTTTGTTAAAAATGGCTTTTGAGTTTTTGTCATTTCCGCAAAGAGTAAGATATTCGCTGGCAATTGCAAAATCAGTTTTAAGCAAAACCATTTCAATATTATCCACAAGTGCTTTGAAGAAATCCCATTCGTTAAACATTGTCTTTAGTTGTTTCCAGGTTACTAACTTCTCTTCCACAGCTTTTGTAATTGCAAAACCAAACCCATACCACCCTGTAATTGTTTGTCGGTTTTGCGTCCATGAGAAAACCCAGGGTATTGCACGGAGATTTCGTATATCTTTTCCTTTTTTACGAGATGGCGGTCGTGAACCAATTTCAATTCGTTCAATGATATCAATCGGGGTTATGGTTCTAAAATAATTATAAAAATGCGGGTCAGTAATTAGCTGCCTGTAATGCTGGAATGCGAATTTTGAAATATCTTCAAAACATTTTTCGTACTTGTAAAAAACATCGTTCACTTTTGCAAAACGGGTTTTAGCGGTTGCAAGTATTACTGCCGAAGCCATTAACTCTAAACTTCGTTCGGCTATTTCGGGTATTAAATATTTTGAAGAAATCATTTCACCCTGCTCGGTAATTTTTATTTTACCGTCAATAGTTCCGGCAGGTTGTGCAAGAATTGACTGATGAAGCGGTCCGCCGCCGCGTGATGTACTTCCGCCGCGACCATGGAACAGGATAAGATCGATGTTATTTATTTTGCACAAATCTTTTAATTTTATTTGGGATTTATATAGCTCAAAATTAGAAGTAACTATCCCGCCGTCTTTACTGCTGTCAGAATATCCAATCATAATTTTTTGCACAAAACTTCTCTCCTTTATTTGAAGCTTATATGCATCATTATTAAATAATGTTTGCATTTGTTCGTCAGCATTTCGCAAGTCTTCAATGGTTTCAAACAAAGGCAGCAGATCAATATTTGAAGAGGTTATTTTACCATGATGAACTTCAATAAGTCCTGTCTCTTTTGCAAGCAGTAATGCGGTTAGCACATCGCTTACAAAGGAGTTGGTACTGATTATATAATCTTTACATGCCTCTTTTGAAATATTTTCCTGCCCCCATTTTATTAACCCGAACTCTTGAAGTACCTGTCTGGTTTCAGGCAAAAAAACATTTTCATTTTTTATCAGCGGTCGTGTTATCAAGAATTGTTCGGTTAGAATTTTAATTTTTTCATTTTCGGGTAAAGAGGAAAAATCTTTTTGAACTTCTGAATACTCCAATATTTCATTTATTGCAAGCCGCAGCAAAGAAGCATTTTGTCTTATATCAAGTAAGAGCAGATGGAATTTAAATGTTTTTGCTTTATAAATCATCGGACGCATGTGCATATCGGCAATTAGCAGCCCTTTGTTTTCTTTCAGACTATTATACATCAAAAGCAGGTCGGCAATATATTCTTCCGCATCGTGGTAATAAGTATCATTCCGTTCAAGTGTGTTCTTGAGTTTGCTGTAAATGAAGCTGAGTTTTGTTCTGTAAATTTCAGAAGTATCCCGTAAAACATTTTTATAATCATTACGTCCGAGCAAAAGTCGGTCAGTTTCAACTGAGTTTAGGAGTTCGGCACTGGCGTCAACTTGATGCACTGAAGTACTAAGGGCGTCATAAAGGGCATCGAGGTCTTTCAAATAAAGTTTAAATAATGTAGCTTGATGTTTTTTTAATGTCTCTTTAGTAATTTCCGCCGTTACAAAGGGATGTCCGTCTCGGTCGCCGCCCATCCACGAACCGAAATTTATTATTGATTTTTGTAATTGGCTAATTGAATAAACACGGCTTGTTTCATTGTTAAGTTTTTTATAAAAATTTGATATCCTATCGTATAATACGTGTTCTAAGAAAAATAGTCCACGCTGTATTTCATCTTCCACAGTTACTTTGTGAAAACGAATTTCATTTGATTGCCACAGAAGCGTTATTTCGGTTTGTAGTTGAGTCTTTATTTCTTCAAGTTCGTTGCGGGTGGATTTTAAGCGTTCCTTTTTTATCAAGAGTTCACTGATTGTTAAAATTTTTCTAAGAATTGTTTGTCTTGTTGCCTCGGTGGGATGTGCGGTAAAAATTGGAACAATATCGATGGAATTCAAAATATCTTCAACCTGTTCCTTTGTTAAACCTTCTTTTTTTAGTAATAAAATAGCTTCCGCAATTGAACCTTTCTGCAGTTTATCATCCTTAAATAGTTGAGCACGCTGTCTTCGTATCTGATGAACTTCATAAGCCGCATTAATCAATATAAAATAAATTGAAAAGGCACGTACAACTTTGTATGCCTCCTCAATTGAAAAAGAGTTAATAATTTTTTTTAACTTTCCCCTTGATTTGGGTGAAGCATCAATCCGGAATTCTTTTGTTAATGAGCGAAGTTGTTCAACAACAACAAAGAGTTTTCTGTCTTCCTGGGCAATAATAACATTCCCTAACATTATCCCCAGCTCTTTTATGTCTAGCTTTAATGGTTTGTCTTTTTCACTGTTCGGAATAATTGTTAGTAATTTTTTCATTTTGTCGATTTCGTTTCTTTATCTTATTTGTAATAATTTTCTCGATGTTTAATTTACAAAGTAAATGCTTTAAAGCTTAATGCAAAAACCATCTACTACCAAATATAAAAGGTTAATTGATATCTGGAAATCTGTTTGCCATTAATACGTGGCATTGGAGAAATAAAAAATAGCAAACGGACGACCGCGCTGGAGATGGGCAGACACGGATTTACTCGGATGAGTTTAAAAAAGTACAGTGCTCATCTGTTTTGTCTGAATGCCATAGAGTAAAGCACAATATATTAGTATTCACCAAAATAAGCAGAACTCACCCTGCCCTCTCTTAACAAGAGAGGGTAAAAGCTAAGCATTACAAACTTGTTTTTGTTTCCTTCAACTTGGCGGTAACTTAGAGTTCGTTGAATCCTCGCATGACGGCACCCCATCTCTTTTTAAGAGAGGGGGACGGGGGGTGAGTTCGTGCGTTCATCTGCGTGCCATTAACACTCCAACAAGAATAGGATTAAAAATTAACCAACACTTTATTAATTATATTCATCGATTTAATTTATAAACGCATAAGTTGTAGCAGGTTTGGAACGGTAGAAATAAATAATGGGTAATATCCGATGTAGAAAACGCAACAACTATTTAAATGATGATTATGTTTATAAGATGAGGATGGATCAACAAAAATTAAATTGGGCGAAAAAAATCTGAATGGACAAATGACTTAAAGTTTAAAAAAATTGAATACGGCGGGAACAAACTTTCACGTAAACTAAGCCGTTCCGTTTAGAAGTTTAGACTGACTGATAGGAATTTTAAAACCAAAATTAGAACCTTTATTTTGTTCACTCTTAAGCCAAACTTTGCCGCGATGTGCATCTACAATTTTTTTCACAATCCATAACCCATAACCGGTGCTAATTTCGCCGCCGGTTGGTTTTGGGGTGAGTCTGCTTCCTTTTCGGAACGCTTTCTCAATATCTTCAAGAGGTATACCAGGTCCATTATCTAGTACCTGAATGCTGATATAATTGCTTTCATGAAGGGCAACAAGTTGAATTTTATTATCGGTATTAGAGAACTTAATGGCGTTATCCAATAAATTATCAATTGCATCAAATATCATTTCCGGTTCCATCTCAACATCGGGCAGCGGGGTTTTAAAATCAATAATCAACTCCTGACCTTTTAACTTTGCCTTCTGTTTATTGCAACTGCAAACATCCTCAATCACTTTTTGAATTGAGTGTATCTCAAACTCAATTTCATCTATTGAATATTCATAAGTGAGTATCTTTGTAATTTCGGATGTAATCCGAACAATTTTATCCGCGGTAATAGTTAAGGCATTTACAATTTCTTTTTGTTCGTCAAGCGTTAAATCAAATTGTGAAAACAACCCAGCCATATTCTTAATTGTAGCAGCCGGATTTTTAATGTCGTGGAGATACATAGTAAAGAGTTCATCCTTCTTCCTCTGCATTTCGGTTAGTTTTTCCAGGGTTTCTTCAAGACGGGTTTTCTCAATTCCAAGTTCTACATTAATTCTTTGAATATCTCTATTTTTTGTTTTGAGAGATTTTATCGAATTCTGTAAACCATTAACTCGTTTCTTTAATTCTGCAATATCTGTGGAAAGCTTTATAGAATTAGCTTCCTTCCCCGATCCTGATTTATCTTCAGTTTTATCGTTTAATCTACGGATTTTTGAAACAGTCAGCAGGCTGAGAAGGAAAATTGAAAGAGCAACGATAAGAAGCATGGATTCCATTCCGGACTTTCCGATTTAATTTTTAACATTATGTAAGAATAAA
>JAIOIM010000745.1 GCA_019912505.1 Ignavibacteriaceae bacterium | reverse complement strand
TATTAGAGCAACAATAATTATTTTTACGGTCTTTTTGTATAGGAGTTAATCAATGAAAAGAACATATCAGCCGAGCAATCGGAAAAGAAAAAATAAACATGGTTTCCGTGAGAGAATGAAAACCAAAAACGGCAGAAGAGTTTTAGCGAGCAGACGCGCAAAAGGCAGAAAAAAATTAACAGTTAGCGACGAATAATCAGTCGTGCTATGACACGATTTGGTCTTTCTAAGCAAGAAAGAATAAAAAGCAGGAAAGAATTCCAGCAGATTTTTTCTTCCGGCAAAAACCTGGTTTCATTCGATAAAAAAATAAAAGCTACATTTACTGCCGAAAAAAACAACCTTGAGCCGGGAGTTAAAATAGCCGCAGCCGTTTCGCGCAAGGCAGGTATTGCTGTGTGGCGCAATAGAGTTAAGAGACTGATAAAAGAATCTTATCGTTTGAATAAATACTTGTTAATAGATTTTGCCGAAAAAGATCAATATAATATCAGAATAATTTTTTCTCCCTATCTGCTCAATCAAAAGTATAATAAAATAATCGAACTAAAAGATATTACGCCTGCAATTGTAGACGTGATGACGAGAGTGAAGAGCAGTCTCTAATGCGGAAAATTTTTATTTTTCTTATTAAAGGATACCAAAAAATTGTATCACCGCTATTCCCGCCATCCTGCCGATTTTATCCGACTTGTTCCGAATACGCAGTGCAGGCATATAGCAAATATGGCGTAATTAAAGGAACGATAAAATCTATTTGGAGAATACTTCGCTGTAATCCCTGGAACAAGGGCGGTATTGATCCTTTAACATAAATATAACCGGAAGATATTAATGGATAAACAAACAACAATCGGATTTATTTTAATCGGTGCAATTTTAATTTTTTGGCTTTACTCCAACGCACCAGAACCCCCTAAAAATGTATCCGGCTCAAAAGATTCAACAATTGTTACCCCGGTTGACTCAGCATCTATCGTAAAAAAAGAAGAAATAAAAATTGAACCGGAAGCAATGAGCGATTCCGTTTCAATGGGAAAATATTTTTCTTCTTCAACCGAGGCTGAAAAAATAATAACAATTGAAACTGATGTATCTAAAATTGAATTTACAACGAGGGGCGGAAGTTTAAGAAAAGCATTTCTTAAAAAATTTAACAACTGGTATTCTATCGGTAAAGATGATCCTAACATCGAAAACAAAGTTCAGTTGATAAATTATAAAGACGGCAGTGCTTATAATCTCGCCTTTGTTTCTTCCGATGGCAAGGCAATTAACACACAAAGATTACAGTTTAACAGCAGCTTAAACAAATCATACTACCGAGTCGATGCAAATGATTCTTTAACAATTTCATTTACTTTTACTACCGATGGCAAAAAGGAAATAAAAAAGTATTATACACTTTACGGCAGCAAGTACGGAATAAATTCTGAAATTGAACTTATCAATATGAATAACTTGATAAGCAATAATACTTTCGATCTTGTTTGGGGTAACGGTTTACGATTTGTAGAAAAAAACTCGGTTGATGAAGCAAACTACTCAAACGCCAGCGTATATTATGGCGATGAAGAGGTAATTGTTGATGCAACAGATGCTGAGAAAATACACGAAGACTTTAACGGTCGTGTTGAGTGGATGGCAGTAAGAAATAAATACTTTGCCGCAATTGTAGTTCCTAATGATCCCGCATACGTAGAGGGAGCCTATATTGAAGGTTACGCTCAAAAATTTCCCGATGGTGGAATTCGCGAACATTACAGCACAAGGCTAACAATACCATTTAAAAATACAACCTATGAAAAAAAATCATTCCTTCTTTACGTAGGACCCGTTGACTATGGCATATTGGATTCGTATGGGCATAATCTTATAAAGATAGTCAACTTCGGCAGTTTTTTTGGTTTAAAGTTTGTTGTGCGTCCTATTGCTGAGTATGTGCTTCTTCCTCTATTTAATTTTCTGCACAAATTTATACCAAACTATGGTTTTGTAATAATCATCTTCTCGCTTATCATTAAGTTTGTTTTGTACCCGCTTACAAAAACGAGTTTTCAATCAATGAAGAAGATGCAGCTTCTTCAACCAAAGATTGCCGAGATAAAAGAGAAACATAAAGACGACCCGCAGAAGACAAACCAGGAAACAATGAAACTTTACTCAACCTACGGAGTAAACCCGGCTGGCGGATGTTTGCCGTTGCTTTTGCAGATGCCAATCTTTATTGCGTTGTGGGGGCTTTTCCAATCGGCAATTGAACTAAGGCAGCAGCCGTTTATTTTCTGGATTCATGATTTATCTGTGCCGGATACTATTTATAATCTTGGTTTCAGGTTTCCATTATTTGGTGTAAGTGCTATAAGCGGGTTAGCCCTGCTAATGGGTGTTACAACATTTATTCAGCAAAAACAAAGCGTTAAAGACCCAAAGCAACAGGCGCTTGTTTACGTAATGCCGGTAATGCTTACGCTTTTGTTTATGAGTTTTCCTTCCGGCTTAAACTTATATTATTTTATGTTTAACCTTTTTACAATATTGCAGCAGTACTATATTAACC
>JAIOIM010000744.1 GCA_019912505.1 Ignavibacteriaceae bacterium | reverse complement strand
ATTATATGTTGCATCAGGGTTGTATTTATAATCGTGGTTGTAAAATTTATAATTTGATTTTGAGTAAAGCACATCGTAATTAATTTTTACGGCTTTGAATGGTTTTACTGTAAGTTTGGCTGTAGTGCTTAACTCGCGACTCGGGTTCATTGGAACTGTTGAGCCGTCCCCAGTTTTTGATATTTTGATATCATTCGGATTCAGAGGGTTGCGGTAAACAGAATCATAAATTGTATGTTCTCGAATGCCATACAAGTAGCCTCTACTCTGCTCTAACCTGCCGGAGACAAAAAAGCTTACTACCCTAGATTCAAAGAAGGGTATCGGACCGCTTACAGTACCTTCAAAAACAGATTTGTTAATCGGGTTTATATCATCAATATTATAGAATATATCTTTGTGGGTACTTAGATAATCGCCGCTGTATGCCGATATTTTACCGCGGTACTGGCTTCCGCCTTCTTTTGTAACTGTGTTTACAATACCGCTGAGAGCATTTCCATATTCAGCATTAAAAGTACCGCTTACTACAGAAAGTTCCTGTATTGCGTTTGTAGCTATGTTAACAGTTTTTGTGTTGTCAAACGGATTTGAAATTGAAACACCGTTTACGGTATATTGAATTTCTGTAGAACGTCCGCCGCGGATATGAAGTTCGCCGCCGGCTCCCTGGACTATGCCTGCCTGCAGTGTTAACAATTGGTTAATCGATTCTACCGGCAGACTTGCAATTTGACCTGCATCCACAACCACTTGCGATGATGTTAAATCTTTTCTGATGAGCGGAGATTCTGCCTCTACTACAATAGTTTGTAATTCTATTGTTTGGGTAGTTAGCTGTACATCGAGTTTGGTTGTAAAGTCCACAGCTATTTTTACATTTGTAAAACTTTTGCGTGTAAACCCGATTGCGGAAAAATTAACTGTGTACGCGCCAGGCGGGAGATTATTAATAAGATAATATCCGTCCATATCTGTTGCGGCACCATAGTTATTACCTTCAAATATTATGTTCACACCCGGTATCGGTTCGCCTGTCTGTGCATCTTTTACCGAGCCCGAAAGTTTACCGGTTGTGCCTGAAAATATTGGGGTAGAAATTAAACATAAAAAGAAAAAAAGGACCAGTAGCCTTAGAATCATTTAATCCTCCGAAAAAAATAACTGAGACATGAGTTTCTTAGTAGATAAGGTTGTTAGTAGGGAAATATTTGCCATGTAAAAGTAAACTAACAATGTAGGTTAAAAAATTTCAGTAAAATTAAGTATAACCGTTTTATGACGCAAGTAAAAAAACCTTTATTTCACATTAAAATTTATTCAGACGCAAACCTAGTTACGCCTCCTCAAAATTCTGTCTAGCTTAAGTAAGCAGTTAAATTATTTTTACTAAAATTGAAGTTAAAATACTCTTTAATTCAATGGATAACTTTAAACCACTTGCTTCAAAAACTATTCAAAATATGTTTGGGCAGTTTTGTTTTTTGATATTTCAAACAATAATTTTATCTGGCTTTCTTTTGTGCGGGCGGTAGAAAGAGGCGGCAATTTGTCAATCTTAAAAAATTCAGCCCCTGCGGTTTCTATATTGTTTTTACATTCGCCGCCGATTATATTACAAAGAAAAAATATTTTATAAACGTGGAACGGATAAAAGGGTGAATGCCCCTGTACGGTTCTATCCATTATTGCACCAAGTTTGTAAGTTTCAACTTTATATCCTGATTCTTCAAAAACTTCTCTCTCAACAGCCTCACGCGGCGATTCGTTCGGATCAGCCCAACCGCCCGGCAGTGTCCACCCGCCGTCTGATATTTCCTTTACAAGAAGCACCGTGTCATCTTTAAATACCACTCCCCTAACATCAACTTTTGGGGTAGAGTATCCTTTTTCATCCATTAAAAGTTTTGTAACTTTCTGCAAATCTTCATCCGACTGATGTGCAATTATTTCCGCAGCAATTAATTGAAGTTGCATGTACCTATCGATATCAAACGCATTTTTACAATAAGTTAAACCGCTTTGCGCAATTGTTTGAAGTTCTTTTGCCCACTTTAACCAGATTGGTTCCATATTATTTTATTCCACTTTTCATAAAAAATAAAAACAAAGTATGAACATATCTATTTATAGAATCTGTTAGTGCAAAAATAGTCCGACTTATGTTAATAATAAAACCAAAGTTTTTATACTATAACATTTATTCTTTTTGATAACATATCTTCCCTTCAACGATTGTTAAGAAAATCGAATTGTCATCATCAATTATAACAACATCCGCATCCTTTCCTTTTTCAAGCGAACCTTTTTTATTATTCACGCCTATTACAGTTGCCGGGTTAATTGAAACAGAATTTATTGCTTCCTCAAAAGTGCTGCCGGTAAATTCTTTAAATTTTAGTGCGATGTTCCAAAGTGGCGTAGTTGAACCGAGCAATTTACCATCAAGGTACCTCGCAGCGCCATCGATGGAATTGTACTCTCTTCCGTTGTACACATACTTACCTTCCGGCAAACCAATACCGTGCATGCCATCAGTTATACAAACACATCTTTTGGGACCGAGTATTTTATAAAGTATCTTTACTGCACTTGGGTGAAGATGATGTCCGTCGCTTATTATCTGCGCTGTGATAGTTTCATTTTCAAATATTGCGGAAAGCGGCGATGGTGCGCGATGATTAAACGATGGCATAGCATTAAATATATGAGTGACATGATTGATGCCTGCCTCAAATCCTTTTTTTGTTTCTTCATAATTCGCATCAGAGTGAGCAAAAGAAGGCACAACATTTTTTGCTTTTAATTTTTTTATGATGTCAAGATTCCCCTCCAACTCCGGTGCAATTGTCATCATCTTTAAAGAATCGCCCGTGGCTAAAAGGATTTCATCGAGTTTTTCAGGAGATGAATTATAAATGCCGCCAACAGCAAGCGCCCCTTTTTTATTAACATTGATAAAAGGTCCTTCAAGATGAACACCCAGCATTACAGCGCCGCCCAAATCTTTATTTGTCCAGCTATGCGCTAATTTCAAAGGAGCATTTCCATCGGACGGTTTTACAACGGTTGTAC
>JAIOIM010000077.1 GCA_019912505.1 Ignavibacteriaceae bacterium | reverse complement strand
TTTCTAAAGAGTTCTGAGTACTGACATTTCTAAAGAGTTATTACACCTACCACCTCAAAGCCTCAAACGACCGCCCCATAAGAGGTAATTTACACTAAAGTAGGACGTGGTTTATAGGTAAAGCTTCTATTTTTTATCAATTTGATGGTTTCTAAGCTTTATTTGAATGTTGATTGTAATTTTTTGGTTTTTGGTTGTTGATTCCGGTCTCAGAATTCTGGTTTCTGATTCCCGGGTTTAAGAAATGTATTTTTTGAATGGCTTTTCTGGTTGTGTAACTATTGCCGGCAGTCTTTTTCCGCTAAAACTGTATTTTGGCTGCCGGCAGTTTTGTTTGCCGACTGTAAGCTTAATATTAACTTATCGGAGGTGTTTTTCTTTTTCCTCTTTTGAAAAACTCCTGCATCTCGGCATAACGGGTATCGAGCCCGGGCACTTTGTCTTTGTTTTGCTGAACCGATCCATAGAAGTCTAACGCGGCTACAAACAGATCGCTTCTTAAAGCCATCATCGTGTCGTCTAATGCTTCGTTAAGCGAACTAACTAGCGTATGTATTGATGAAAGTTTTTCGAGCAGCGTTTTGTCTTTTTGAAAACCTTCGGCATCAAAAAGGGGGGAAACAACCTGCGGAAATTGCGCAAGTTCTACAAAAGGAAAATAAGTGTTACCCGCTTTTAGCAAATCGGAACGCTGCGCGGGGTTAAGGCTGATGAGGAAATTAAGATTTTCCCTTGCAGTAATTATTGCCGTCTTAACCGCTTCCTTTTTATCCGGTTCGAGAACAGCATCAATTAAATTTTGGTTCATAAGTACCTCCAAATGTTTGTTTATGATATATTAATTAGTCCGGCATGGGAGCCGGGCAAAATAAAAAAATTGTGCATGTCAATTCCGTCATCTATTAAATAGATTTGGTGACTGATTGTTTTTTGTTTTCTTGCTAAATTGTTTTATTGTTTCATACAGTTGATGGGCTGGTGTTTGAACAAAACTTTAGCTTTAACAATTCAACAATTTTTACTATGTATTATTCTTTAATACACAGCACTATTTATAGAGACTCAATCATTTTAAATAAATCATCTTTTTTGACGTTACCGTTTCGTCTGTTGTTAATCTATACACATATACGCCGCTTGCGTATTGTCGTGCGTTAAATATTACTTCATAATTACCGGCTTCTTTGTAATCATCTGCAAGTGTAATTATTTTTCTGCCGAGTATATCGAAGACAGATAAATTTACTTTTGCTTTTTTCGGAAGTGCAAAACTAATTGTTGTTACCGGGTTAAATGGATTAGGATAATTCTGCATCAAAGCAAATTCTGTTGGCAGTTCTTCTTCTTCACTGTTAAAAAATTTGTCTATGAACTTAAACTTGGCAGAGAGTTTCTCAAGGTAAAAATCATTTAGCGATTGGATGTTGTTTTTCTTTAATCTACCCGAAGTTTTTCCAAGACTTATTCCGGCTGTGCCAGCAAGATACTCTGTCGTGGCTGCATCCATCTCTGCAAATATTGCTTCTTCGGTATCGGGTATCGAATCAGATATTGTAGAGAAGCTGTTTATTGCATCTGTATAATTACCGGCATGAACATCTATCATTGAACTAAGGTGATTAAGTGAATAAGCAAGAGTGGTATCAGTTGTTTGTGAAGCCTCGGCTTCGTACTCTGCTTTAGAATTCATAAAATCTGTCAGTTCGCTTTGTTTAAGTTTTTCAATAGTAAACTGGCGTGCATAAACTTCGTACGGAAGTTCTTCACTGCTGTATGTTGAAGTTATGTTTTTGTAGAGAGACAAAGCATCATCAAAAGATTTTTCATAAAACTTTTCTTCTGCCTTAGCAATATCTTTTTCACGTTGTTCTTGTTCAAATACCTCTACTATATTAAATAGCGTATCAATTGCTCTGCCTTCATTATCTACTATATAAGAGTAAGGATTTAATTGCATAATACCCGGTGCGTTATCTAAGTAAGGTTCATACACAATAACAAATCCAAAGCGCCGTGCCGGGTCTTTACCATTCATACCCCAGTAATTATGGCGCGCATAAAACTCCCTTGTATTGCCGTTAGGAGTGCCATCAATAAGCAGTGATGTTGTTTCTCTATCATCAAGTATTTGGTTGCTGCCATAATCAAGTACTGGGTTGGCATTATAAACTGTTATTTCGGCACCTTCGGTATTAGATGAGTTTCCATTTTCATAAACAAAATTAAAACCGGCATCATCAATTAAATAAGCAGATTCACCTTGAGATGCTAAGCCCGGCTTCAGTACCGGATTAGACCCCGCTCCAATGTAAACGCCTGCATAGCTGCTGCCGGTAATTTTATTCTTAAAAAGTTTAGGTGAAGATTGGTTAAGGAAGATGCCATTATAAAAATTACTGATTTTATTTTTTCTTATCATACCGCCGCTGCATGATGAAAGATAAATTCCGGCACCATTATCCTGTACAGAAGCCGATATTGTATTCCATGTTATCACCGGATAGGATGTATTAACAAGCCAGATAGGAAGAGAAGCAGATATGTTGTTTTTGCCGATATTGATTGTACTAAGCCCTAAAGAAAATATTCCATAACTGCAGTTGGTGAATGTGTTGTTAAAAATATAGGGAGAAGCGAGTGAATTTTGTTCAAGCTTTATGCCGAAATTACAGTTTTCAAACGTATTGTTAACCACTTCAAGATCATCAACATCATTATCTATAGAAACACCGGCGTAAGCGTTTTTTATTACGCAGTTATGTATTTTAGCCGCAGCATTATGTTTTACATAAATTGTGCGACCGTAGTCGGGGGTAAGAAAATCAATTGTAAGTTTTTGGGCGGGTGAACCGGAGAGTTCAGCATTGCCCTCCATTATAAGTTTTGCATCACCATGAAAAACTATCATGCTGTTGCTGTTTGTGCCGCAATTAATTTTACCGCCGGATTTAACTGTTATGTTTTTGTATGCGTCTTAGCGGGCATTTATAGTTAGGGTTGCGCCGTTTTTTACAACTAAATCTTCTTCTGTTAGAGTTGTGGCAGCAAGAATTGTTTCATCACCCAAAACACTCCCTCCGTACTTAACAGCCGGTGTTAACCTTATAAAATGGGCATCCCCTTTCTCAATAGTTGTGCTATACTCAAAGTTCGACGTCAAGTTTATAT
>JAIOIM010000743.1 GCA_019912505.1 Ignavibacteriaceae bacterium | reverse complement strand
GTTAAGATGTAAAAATTACAACATCATTATTTGATGTTCAAATTTATTTATTTCAAGTTCTTCATAAATTTTATCAATAAAATCTAATCCGTATTTGTTTACGAAATTAACAAAATTAATCTCTCTTTCTTGAAGATTATTGTTCGGGTACAACATGGCAGAAAGTTTATCAAGCTGCCGCAGAGTGGTTTCGTGTTTTTTCTTTTGTGCTTCGGATGATTTTGTTTTTAGCTCATCAATGTAGCTTATAATTTTTTGTCTATATTTTGTGCTCGAGTCGCTCAATGTTTTGTCAAACTCAAACAATTTTTCTTTTAGCGAGTCTAACGTAAGTTCAAGTTCGGTTTTTGTTTTTGCAAAAAGTTCATCAAGAGAAATTTCACTTATTTCGGAAAGAACCCAATCCTTCAGTTTATCGGTGTTCATAAATATATCGTGAATATTTAAGTTATATTTTTCGAGAAGCGAAAATGCTCCTTTTTCAACAACAGTAAGTGATGAACGGGGATAGATAACCGGCGCAGGAATATTATAAATATTATAAAGCGGCATAACCTGTGCGAAGTAAGCAATCTCGCTCGGTCCGCCGATATAAAAAGCAGTCGGGAGGAGATAGTCCTGACATATCGGGCGCAATATTACATTCGGACTGAAATTCTCAGGCTCGCTTTCAATTAATGAAATTAATTCTTCGTATGTAAAACGTTTTCGTTTTCGTTTTAACTTAAAATCATTATCCCCGGGTTCAATTAAGTGTCTGCCGCCGTCAATACTATAAAACAAATTAATAGGACGAATTTTTACTTGCGCGTGGTAGAGTTCCTCTAATTTTGCACTTACGTTTACTAATTTTTCTGTGTGTGTACGGAATTCGGTTATTTCTTTTTTAAATATTGGTTTTAATAGAGATTTTACAGCAGCATCCTGCGGATCAAAAATGATTAGACCATAGCGATCGAATAACCAGAAAATTAATTTCTTAAAAGCATCTTTAAATGATGCGCCTTCTTTATAAAAAGATTTTAGTTTGTTCAGTATTTCATCTTTAAACTCTGTTCCGCGGAGAATTGAATCGAGTTCATTAAAAAATTTGTTTATAGTTTCATCAAAATTTATGTAGCCAACACTTCCTTTATTACTTTCAACATCATCCTTTTTGTCACCGTAAACCACCTGGGTAACATCATTCTGGTCGTTAATCAGTTTGATAAAACTTACTTCTTCAAAGTCGTGGTCATCGCCTTCCAACCAAAAGACGGACACAAAATTGTAATCATCATATCTTTCGCTAAGGTGTTTGGCAAGTTTTATAGCTGTAATTATTTTGTAAAACGTATACATCGGTCCGCCAAGCATACCAAGCTGCTGACCGGTAACTACTGCCAAAGTTTTTTCATCTTCAAGCAGTTTTATATTCAACGCTGTTTTGTTTGAAGGATTATAGCCTGCATATTGTTCGTTTAATAAATATGCAAGTTTTGAGCGGGGAGCTTTTTCGGAAGAACTGATATCTTTAAATATTTTTAGGTAATCCTCCCGATTACGAAAATTATGAATAAAATAGCTGTCAACATTTTCAAATTCGTAA
>JAIOIM010000742.1 GCA_019912505.1 Ignavibacteriaceae bacterium | reverse complement strand
TTCCCAGCCTCTCTCGTTTTTGACCAAGCAGTTCTATCATTTTATTTTCACACCAACCATCAGCCTCGGCAGCAATAGCCCTTTGTGCAAAATCATTTTTTATCATTCGCATCAAACCAATTTTCTTAAAAGCTAAAGTAGTACTGCCATCTTCGGAGGCAATAATTTTTTGCTTATAATTTAGATGCGCTGAAGATTCTTCAGACGATGCAAACAACGTCCCGATTTGCACAGCTTCGGCACCAAGTGCAAGTGCAGCCAAAATCCCTCTGCCATCAGCAATACCGCCCGCTGCAATAACCGGAATTTTTAATTCATCAACTAATTGCGGAATTAAACAAAGTGTAGTTAACTCATCGGCGCCATTATGTCCACCGGCTTCTACACCTTCCCCAACAACAGCATCACATCCTGCTTTTTCTGCTTTTAAAGCAAATTTAACCGAGGGTACGACATGAACGACAGTGCAGTCATTCTTCTTTAGTATATCAATAAATTTAGCCGGATTACCTGCAGATGTAAAAAATATTTTTATACCTTCTTCGAGTGCAGTATTGATAAGATTATCAGAATCCACGCGAAGCAATGGGATATTAACACCGAACGGTTTTGATGCAGCCGCTTTACATTTTTGTATGTGCTCCTTCAATAATTCAGGTTTCATTGAGCCTGCGCCAATTAAACCCAAACCGCCGCTGTTAGAAACTGCAGAGGCAAGTTTCCAACCGGAAACCCAAACCATTCCGGCTTGAATTATCGGATATTGAATTCCAAAAAGTGAGGTGATTCTTGTTTTGAATTTCATAGTCGACAAAAAATTATTTATTGTTTTCTTGTAATATATAAAGAAGTTCTCAATCAAGTTTAATTGGTTTTGGGGCGGCTTAATAATTTGTTATTAAAAAGGGGATTCGGTAATTTTGCACCTCGTATAATAAAAAGGTGAACAAAATAATGAGAGCAATAATTCCAGTTGCAGGAATTGGAACGAGGTTAAAACCTCATACCTTTTCCACACCTAAAGTGCTCTTAAATGTCGGTGGCAAACCTATTCTTGGTCATATTCTCGATAAACTACTTGAAGAAAATATAACCAAGGCTACGTTTGTTATCGGTTATCTTGGCAATATGATAAAAGAATATGTAGTATCTGAGTATCCCCAAGTTCAATCAGACTTTGTTGAGCAGGAATCGATGGAAGGATTGGGACATGCGATATATACTGCGATCCCAACATTCGATGAGGATGAAATTTTTGTAATTCTCGGCGATACAGTTTTTGATGTTAATCTTAAGGATGTCTTTAAACGCAAACAGTCTGCTCTTGGTGTAAAAAGCGTTGATGATCCCCGGCGCTTTGGTGTTGCTGTGGTTAAAGAGGGGCTTATTCAAAAACTTGTTGAAAAACCGCAGACGCCGATTTCTAATCTTGCGCTTGTAGGTTTATATTATTTTTCAGATGCAGAGAAACTTAAGAAAGCATTAATCGAACTTGTTGAAAAAGATATTCGTACCCAAAACGAATTACAGTTTACCGATGCAATTCAGTTGATGATTACAGCGGGAGAAAAGATTTCTACTTTCCTCGTGGATGGATGGTACGACTGCGGAAAACCGGAAACTCTTTTATCAACCAATAAATTTTTGTTGGATAAAAATCCTTCGGCAAAGGTTTTTGTAAATGTTGTAATTAACGACCCGGTTTTTATTGCAGACGATGCAGAAATTGAAAATTCAATTATCGGACCTTACGCAACTATTGGAAGCGGTGCAAAAATTAACGAGTGCATCATCAAAAATTCTATTGTAGGTACAAACGCGCAGGTTGCAAAAACACTGCTCGATAATTCGATAGTTGGGCGCAACACAATTGTTAAAGGTATTTTTAAACGCCTTAACTCAGGCGATTCGTCTGAAATTGATTTTTATTAATTATCGTTAAATTCTAAATAAGAGGTAAAATTTTATGTCGTATTTTTTCACATCGGAATCTGTTTCCGAAGGGCATCCGGATAAAGTAAGTGATGCAATATCAGATGGTATTCTTGACGCAATATATAAAGTTGATCCAGCTGCCCGAGTAGCTTGCGAAACTTTCGTTACCACAGGTTTAGTTCTTGTTGGCGGCGAAGTGACAACAAATGCATATATTGATGTCCAGGAAATAGTCCGCAAAACAGTAAGAGAAATTGGTTACACAAAAGCTGAGTATAAGTTTGATTCAGAATCTTGTTCAGTATTAAATGCTATCCATGCTCAGTCGGCAGATATTGCAATGGGTGTTGATACAGGCGGAGCCGGTGACCAAGGAATTATGTTCGGATACGCATGTGACCAGACGCCCGAATTAATGCCGATGCCGATTATGTATGCACATAAACTTGTAAAAAAATTAGCAGACATCAGAAAGAAAAATATTAAACTGATGCCTTATCTTCGCCCCGATGCGAAATCTCAGGTTACAATCGAATACGATGACAACCATAAACCGCTAAGAGTTGATGCAGTAGTTATATCTACCCAGCATGATGCTAACGCAAAGCAAAATAAAATTAAAGCCGATGTAATTGAACACGTAATCAAAAAAGTTATACCAGCAAAATATCTTGATAAAAAAACAAAATATTTTGTTAATCCAACCGGTCGTTTCGAAATAGGCGGACCGCATGGCGACAGCGGTTTAACCGGAAGAAAAATTATAGTTGACACATACGGCGGATGGGCTCCTCACGGCGGCGGCGCATTTTCCGGAAAAGATCCTTCCAAAGTTGACAGAAGCGCTACTTACGCGGCGCGCCACATTGCTAAAAATGTTGTTGCGGCAAAACTTGCAAAAGAATGTCTTGTACAGCTTGCATACGCAATTGGTGTTGCAGAACCAGTTTCTATCTTTATCGATACAAAAGGCACCGGTGTAATTTCTGATAAAGAAATTTCAAACATGATAAGCAAAGAAGTTAATTTAACCCCTAAAGGGATTATTGAAAGATTAAAACTTAGGAGACCGATATATCAAGTAACATCAGCTTACGGTCACTTTGGAAGAAAAGAAAAAGAATTTACATGGGAGCAGTTGGATCTGGTTCCGTTATTTAAAAAATACGCAAGATGATTTTATTAAAAAAGAATGAGGAAAATTATGAGTGATGCAGTTGCAAAGACAGAAAAATATGTTAAATATAAAGTAAAAGATATTTCACTTGCCGAATGGGGCAGGAAAGAGATTGAACTTGCAGAGATTGAAATGCCGGGATTAATGGCTCTGAGAAAAGAATACGGGCAGCAAAAACCTTTTAAAGGCGCGCGTATAGCCGGATGCCTGCACATGACGATTCAGACCGCTGTTTTAATTGAAACTTTGATTGAACTTGGCGCTGAAGTTACATGGTCATCTTGCAATATATTCTCAACACAAGATCATGCTGCTGCAGCAATAGCTGCTAAAGGTATTTCTGTTTACGCCTGGAAGGGTATGAATGCCGAGGAGTTTGATTGGTGTATTGAACAGACACTTTTCTTTGGTGAAGATAGAAAACCGCTGACAATGATTCTTGATGACGGCGGTGATTTAACAAATATGGTTCTCGATAAATTTCCAGAACTCGTCTCCGGCATCAGAGGAATCTCTGAAGAAACAACCACTGGCGTTCATCGTCTTTATGAACGTATGGAAAAAGGAACGCTTCCGATTCCTGCAATAAATGTTAACGACTCCGTTACAAAATCAAAATTTGACAATAAATACGGCTGTCGCGAATCTTTAGTCGATGGTATTAGACGTGCCACTGATTTGATGATGGCAGGTAAAGTAGCTGTTGTAGCCGGGTATGGCGATGTTGGTAAAGGTTCAGCCCAATCATTAAGAAGCGCCGGTGTTCGAGTTATCGTAACAGAAATCGATCCGATATGCGCTCTACAAGCTGCAATGGACGGATACGAAGTTAAGAAAATGGTGAACGCAATTCCGCGTGCAGATATTATTGTTACTGCAACAGGTAATAAAGACATACTCTCCGAACGCGAATTCAGGTTGATGAAAAGTAATACCGTAGTTTGTAACATCGGGCACTTTGATAACGAAATTGATATGGCATGGTTGAATAAAAACTATGGTAAAACAAAGGATGTTATAAAACCTCAAGTTGACAAATATAATATTGATGGAAATAATATTATCATACTTGCAGAGGGTCGTTTAGTAAATCTCGGCTGTGCAACCGGGCATCCTTCGTTTGTTATGTCGAATTCATTTACAAATCAAACGTTGGCACAGATTGAATTGTGGACACGTAGTGAAAATTATGAAAATAAAGTTTATATGCTGCCAAAACATCTTGATGAAAAAGTTGCGAGGCTACATCTTGCAAAGATAGGTGTTGAACTTGAGGAATTAACTGAAAGTCAGGCAAAGTATATCGGTGTTACCGTTGATGGTCCTTTTAAACCTGATTATTACCGGTATTAAAAAATATAAAAAGCCCGGTTTTACAATCGGGCTTTTTCATTTCTCCAGCAAATCTTCCAATGCGCTCTCTAAATTTTTAAACTTAAACTCAAAGCCGTTATTTAAAAGTTTTTCGGGTACGGCTCTTTGACTCGCTATAATTGATTTTCCAAACTCACCGACCGCTATATTTAACGCAAAGCCTGGCACTTTAAAAGCGGAAGGTCTACTCATTTGTTTTCCAAGTTTATTAGAAAACTGATTCATCGTTATGCTGTCAGGCGCGGCTGTATTTACCCCGCCATAAATTGGTTCACTCTCCAACGTAAAAAGATAAGCCGCCACAACATCGTCAGCATGCACCCAAGGAAAGTATTGATTGCCGCTTCCAAGCGGTCCGCCGACAAAAAAGCTAAATGCTCTTTTTATCAAAGGAAATGAACCGCCTTCTTTAGCAAGCACTATTCCGGTGCGGATATTTACTACTCTTACACCATATTGTTTTGCAGCTTGTGCTTCAACTTCCCAGTTGAGGCAAACTTTTGCTAAAAAATCATTTCCGGCAGGTGCTTCCTCAGTTAATATTTCTTCCCCTCTGCCGCCGTAAATACCAACAGCTGATGAACAAATAAAAACTGATGGTTTTATTACAGATTTTTTTATAGCGGTGACGATATTTTTTGTGCTGGTTATACGGCTGTCGGCAATAATATTTTTATACTGCGTTGTCCATCTTTTTCCGAATAGATTTGCACCTGCTAAATGAATTACTGAATGAACTCCTTCAACTTCACTCTGCCATAATTCAGGTTCAGTATAATCCCAATAAACATATTTTGCAGCACCGGCAAGAGTTTTTTTTGCCTGTATCGGATTACGCGAAAAAACTTTTACTGAATAACCTTTTCTTATCAGGGCTAAAAATAATTTGCTTCCTATCAAGCCGGTAGCGCCGGTTAATATAATTTCTTTACTCATATTACATTAATTTTTTTAACTATTATTATTAAGTTTTTGGTATTATCTCATTTTCAAAAAGTAATTCAATCAAAGTTTTACATCAAAAAATCGCCATCGATGATTAACAACTTTACTTTTTTTGATGTTATGGAACGATGCGAACTTAGTTCATCGGAAACAATATACGTCATTCCTTTTTTTAATATAAATATTTCGCCGCTCTCCATTTCACTTGTTAGCTCACCTTCAAGACAGTGAACAATGTGACCCTTACGGCACCAATGATCAGCCAGGTAAGCATTGGAATACTCTACAATTCGTAAGCGCAAACCATTAAACAAGGCTGTTTGCCAGTAAGCCGTACCGGTTTCGCCTTTATATTCTACTTTGGGAATCATCGCCCAATCTATTGTTTGAAAAGGTATTTTACTGCTCATCATTAAACATCCAAATTAAATAATTAAGAGAACGATTTTCTATCGAGTAGTTACTGTACAATTCTTTCTTTCAAAATAAACTTTTATGTAACTCATCTATTTTATTTATTATTTCTCCAAGTTTTTTGATTTTCTCTTTCAGTGTTTCATCATCAGGTTTTATTTCTAAAGCTTTTTCGAATGATGTTTTTGCTTTAGCATATTCTTTTTCTTTTAATAACTTTTCACCCTTTTGAATAATTTCTTTAAAGTCATGTTCAATTTCCTGAGGTAATGTTTTCATTATAATTTTGCTTCCTTCAGACTCAACCATCAACTTTCTAAATGCCTCCGGATAGCCGATGTTTACGGGTCTGAACGAATCATCTTTTGAAATGCCGTCCATATATTTTGCAATCAGATTTTCACCAAGTTGTTTCCACCTGGAAATTGTTAGTGTCGCCATCTCATCCGAATACTTATTCAAAAATTCAACCGCATCAAGTTTGGAAGTCTTAGAAAGTTGAAGCGCTTTATCTTCAACCTCTTTTTGCCTTGCAAGAAACATTCCCTCAAGTTCCGATTGAACTATTTTTACATCACCAATCATTACACTGTAGCGGGGATAAACATAATTACTCACAAAATTAAAAACCCAAAAAGCAGCATCCCAGCTAAACTTTGCAAATGAAGCACGACCTTGTTCATAATTATAAGGTGCTTTAACCATTGAAGAATAAAACGGAGTGTAAACAGTCATATATGTATCATCAACTCCAAACCAGAACACGCCGCCGACTTCATTGGGCAGCCATGAACGTGATTGGCTTATAAACGAAAACCCGGTTTGAGGCGTTGAAATAGGACGCTCATGAAAGTAGTTTTGTCCGTTGTAATCCCACACTAACGGACGCCAGCGGTACGGCATGCTGTAGGGTCCTGCGGCAATTCCTTTTGTCATGTCAAGTTCGGTTCCTTCATAATGATCTCTCATCAAACTCATAACATCAGCAACAGAAAGTTTTTTATCGGGTTTTATATAGAGCGGCATTCGTTCAATACTTTCCCCTTTAATATATGGAAGATATTTTTCCATAGAAGAGTTACATCGCCTAAAAAGCGACCAGACGCGAGCATCGCAAAATCTTATTCCACCAAAGCTAAGCGGGGCGTAGGCATCGCTAAAGTTAAACTCTGAATTTTTACCTTCAAAGTAACCTTGCTCTCGTGCAAAAGTTATTACATCAGACGCATAAAGACAATTATCGGGATCATAAAGCGGAAACGTAGTTATACGTGCTTGATTGGCGTGTCCGCTTATATAACCATCCGGTATTTTTACGGCAACCCAAACAGCGCCTTTTTTGCCTGCACCTTTACCAACCATTTCCATAATCCAAACCTCACTCGCATCTGCAATTGAAAACGATTCGCCGGAGCTGTGGTAGCCGTATTCGGTTACAAGGTCAGTCATTATTTTAATTGCTTCACGTGCGGTTTTTGAACGCTGGAGCGCAATGTATATTAAACTTCCGTAGTCAATTATTCCTTCGCTGTTAACTAATTCTCCGCGTCCGCCGAATGTTGTTTCACCGATAACAACCTGGTGCTCATTCATATTGCCTACAACATTATAAGTTTCGCTTGCCTCAAGAATCTTTCCGAGAAATTTTCCTGTATCCCATTCATATATATCGCGTAACGTACCTGCCGGATATTTTGCAGCAGAATAATGATACAATTCGCCGTACATCCAATAGGAGTCTGCTGTGTAAGTTATCATTGTTGAGCCATCGGCAGAAGCGCCTTTACTTACAAGAAAATTTGTGCAAGCAATAGAGTATGCCTGCAATAAGAAAATTGCAGTTGCTGTGAGGAATAATTTTTTCATATTGAACCTATTATAATTTCAAGAATCCGTTGAAAACAAAATTAAGAAATTTGCATCACCATGCAAAAACAAAAAAGGACATTATTACAAATTATTTCTTAACAGGTCACCTTACGCATTATTCGGCTTTGCGTAGCCACGACTTTTAAGTCGTGGAATGGATTGAATACCAAACTCAGGGCTTTAGCCAAAACGGGCTGTTTCTTGTGGCTAAAGCCGATATTTATTTGGTTTATCATCCACGAGCTAAAGCTCGTGGCTATTCAAATAAATATTTTGCGTAAGGTGACTTAACAGGACAAAATGAATGTCAAACATCTTATTATTTTGCAAAACGAATCGAACAAAATAAAGATAGATGAGTCAAGTTGCTTTGGTATTTTATGAATTGCGGGATGGCTTTTTCCAATTGATATTTACAATTAACATTTATGAAAGAGCTGTCAGCAATTTATTTACACAACAAAAACCACCATTAGGGTAGTGCAAATATCAGTTACAAAGTTATTCTTTTTACTTTAAATTTCTAATCCGTAAGCCGATTCGAGTAATTTCAAAAATTTTATTACAAACCTTGTAAACGGAGCGCCATCAACCAGATCGTGATGAAAACCAATTGTTAGGCAGATAAATTCCCTTATAACAATTTCATTATTAACCACCGCAGGCTTTTTGGTTATTGAGCCGAGAAGTATTGACAATGGATGAATGCTTCTCGACATTCCCCAGCCGTAACTGGGACCACTAAAGTACATCAAAACCGATGAGACCAAAACTGTACCGAGCTTTTTTTTTGCAATAAAAGCATTTCGTTGTAGTCTTCTCCACAAAATTAAATATCTTAAT
>JAIOIM010000741.1 GCA_019912505.1 Ignavibacteriaceae bacterium | reverse complement strand
GCTGTACTGCTAAATGAAACAAAAGCTGCGGGGAACTATCGACTGTCATTTGATTCGGCAGAGTACAATTTATCGAGCGGAATATATTTTTATTCCCTCAAAGCAGGCGAATTTTATTCTGTAAAAAAGATGGTGTTACTACAATAAATTGATTTTGTGAAAGTTAACGATAAGCTGTTCTGAATTTAAAAGAGCAGCCTATCATTTAATTAAAACCTATTTTTTATTTCTAACATAAATAAGCTTCAACTTCCCTTTTTGAATCTCGTCAATTTCAAATCTGCCGATTGATTTAATTAAAGGAGTCAGTTTCAAAAATCCATAATTTCGAGAATCAAAGTTTGGCTGTTTTTTCTGGAGAAGATTTCCGACATCACCGAGAAATGCCCATCCGTCTTCATCCGCTAAGTCAGAGACAGTTGTAGATATAAGTTTTATTACATTGGGCGTTATCTTATCAACATCAATCTTCTTTGACGATTTGCTTTTTGCTGCATCAGAAGATTCGCTTTCCGTTGCGTCATCGCTTTGCTGACGTA
Organism: Ignavibacteriaceae bacterium; assembly: GCA_019912505.1. Classification (GTDB taxonomy): domain Bacteria; phylum Bacteroidota; class Ignavibacteria; order Ignavibacteriales; family Ignavibacteriaceae; genus CG2-30-36-16. The sequence goes on along the minus strand of JAIOIM010000741.1, from coordinate 3,359 downwards.
AAATTTCAATGTAAATAAATTTGTCGCACGCAGCAATAAACGGAGCCGGTGTTTTTTTTTCGCCGATTCCAATCACCTTCATTCCGGCTTCACGCAGACGGGTTGCCAGGCGAGTAAAATCACTGTCGCTTGAAACAAGACAAAATCCGTTAACTTTTTCGGAATATAAAACATCCATCGCATCTATAATCATTGCAGAGTCGGTAGCGTTTTTCCCGGTAGTGTACCCGTATTGTTGAATAGGTGTTATCGCATTTTCGAGTAGCACGTTTTTCCATTTTGACAGAGTTGGTTTTGTCCAGTCGGCATAAATTCGTTTAATTGTAGGGTTGCCGTATTTTGCAATCTCTTCCATCATCTCTTTTACGTGTGCCGAAGGAATGTTATCTCCATCGATAAGTACTGCAAGTTTTATATCCGATTCCATAATTATCTTTTCTTCGTTACAAAAAATATATGTTACAATAATAAGCTTCTAAATATAGAAGTCAAATAAGCGGAGGTTTTAATGCGCTAATCAACTATTTCTTTTACTCTGCCAACCTCGCCTGTTTCAAGACGGACTTTTATTCCGTGAGGATGTTTTGAGGAATTTGTTAGAATATCCTTTACGTATCCTTCGGTTATTTCTCCGGTTCTTTGGTCTTCTTTTAATACTATTTTTACAAGCATACCGGGTTTAATATCTGCTCTTTGCTTTCCGTCCATAGTTCCATTTCAAAATTTTCTTAATTACGGCACAATCGTATTTTTAATTAACGTCTCGTTTTAAAGTTAATACTAAAGTTATTTAAATGCTTCTAAAACGGCATTAAATATTTTTGAAGTTTTATCCTTTTAGAAATCGTAAAATAATATAATTTATTTTGATTGCTTATCAGTACACATTTTAATTATATTCTCACATTATTATTTAATTTGGTCACTTAAATATGAGGTGAGCAATGAAACCAATACGGTACGCAGTCATCCTTTTCATTTTAACATTTTCTGTCACCTACGCTCAACGCCTTGAATATTTCGGATTGAACAATTCTCATATCACGGTTTAGGTCTACCCGAAGATGGAGATTCTCCCACTAAACTTCATTTGATAAACTGCGCTTCAAATATGCACAAAACTGTCCTGCGAAGAACTAAACCATCACTTTTGGGTAGGTACTGTTACAACATGCCCTTCTTTTCTGTTGTGCTGAGATTTTCTCTTGTTCTTCTCTGATCCTTTGTGTCGGAGAGGCATACTGTTTGGTTAAGCGTACGCTTGTGTGGCTTTCAAATGTTTATGACCGTTAGTCGTGTGCGAATTCAAATGAGACGCATTGTCCGTTGTTGTATTGTCTGCATAGAAATATTTTTACATACTATTATGGATAAAGAAAAACTGCTAAAAAAATTCGGTGAAAAAGTTAAGCTCAGAAGAGCTGAACTTAAACTGTCACAAGAAGAACTTGCATTTAAATGTGGGTTTGATAGAACATATATAAGTCTTGTGGAAAGAGGATTGAGAAACACTTCATTTTCAAATCTGTCAATACTTGCAAAAGGTCTAAATACAACTATTGGTTCATTAACAAAAGACTTATAATGGCATTAACTCCAAATGATACAAAGCACGCATTGCAAATTCAAGCTGGTATTGTTGGCAGAAAAGCAGGGCATAAATATGAAGTTGTACTTGCTAGTAAAATCAATCAAATAAAGGGAGTTGTACAATCAGCACCAACACCAAATAGATTTATTTATGGTAATGTAGAAACTGATGTTGTTAGAAAAGCACTTTCGGTTTTGGGTTGGAAAAAATGTGATAAAGTTGAAGCTATTGCGTTGGGTGCTCTAGCAACTGCTGATGGCGGTATGCAATGGCTGCAAGTACATGGTGTTGTAGTTAAAGCTTGTAAAAGTGATGTGTTGATAACACTTTATGAAGGAAAAAGTATTAAGACTGTCGGCGTTTCTGTAAAACAATGCAACAAAGAGAACCCAACAAATGCACAGTTGTATTGTTCAACAGCAACGGCATTTTGTGATTTACTTGAATTAAATGGAATTAAACTTAGCAATAATGCCCGCACTGCAATGAGACAATTTTGTGGTGATGCTGGATTTAGACCGATTGACGACAAAATTGTAATGAAAAAAAGATTAACTGACTCATCTCGTTTCTTTTGGGAAGAGATTAATCAAAAAGGAAGAGTTGAACTTGAAAGTATATTTTCTGCTCATCAAGACAAAATAACCAGATTATTATTACAGAAAGCATACACTAACGACCCTTTTATACCAGAATTAGTGCTTCACAAAACTAAGAAAATAAAAAGCGGACCACAGGAGTTCGCATTGTTTTCGATAGTTGAGATTATTCGATTATCAAGAAAATATTCAGGATTTACAAAGAAGTTGTATGCTGATAGAAAAAAGAGCAGACCTCTTGAAGAAAGAAAATTGACGAAAGGGATTTTTCATGAAGCACCAAGATTCGGAATAATTCAATTTCAAAGGCTCGGGAACAAACAAAACGCTACCCAATTACAGTTTAATTTAGAGGCAGGATATTTCTATAACATATAAATTTTTTTTATAAATTTTGCTAATTCAAAACCTAACAGAGGTGGAACGGCATTTCCTATTACTGTTCTAATTGGTCCATCATTTCCGGTAAGTTTAAATGAATCCGGAAAACTTTGTAAGCGAAGTGCTTCTCTTGTTGTTAATGCTCTTGTTGCTATTGGGTGAACATTTCTGCAACCTGAAATCATACCGTATGTCGTCGCAACTGTTCCAGCAGGTTCTGTCCAAAGTTGTCTTTTATAGGTCGTGTTATATCCTGAAGGCGGACGTAAATCGGGGTCAATGTTGTCGTGTGCACTTTTTCCTTCGGGTACATCAACTAACCATCTTATTACATGTTCTGGATGATTAACTGCCCAATGATGTTCATCCTTTAAACTAGATTCTCCAGACTCAAGAAAATCTAAATCTGAGACACCATCACCGAATGTAAAATATGGTGGATTGGAATTAAATAGATTAACTGAATTTCCATATTTTGCTTCAGCAATTGAAGGAGATTTTTTTAAGTCTTTTCTAACTGCAATAAATATCACCCTCTCTCTATGTTGAGGAACCCCATAGTCTTTTGCATTCACAGTATAAAAAGTGCTTTTATAACCCATTTTTTCAAATGTATCAAGTATCCTTTTACTAACTAGACTACCGTTTGGGTCTTTCATTGAAGTAAGAAGTCTAACATTTTCTATTAAGATTACTTTAGGCTGTATTTGTTCTGCAATTTTTAGATAGTATTCAAATAGTGTATTTCTTTTATCGTTTACATCTCTTTTTCCAGCTAAGCTAAAACC
>JAIOIM010000740.1 GCA_019912505.1 Ignavibacteriaceae bacterium | reverse complement strand
ATACTAAGTTGCACAAAGAATGATTGCTGCCTAAGGCGAGCTAATAAGTTTTAAAATCAATTTACTTTAGATAAAAAAAAAGCCGGGTACTGCCCGGCTTTTTGTAACACTTTATAATTTAAAACTGGAACTTTTTCTTCGATCTGTTTGCGTATTCTAGCACAAGTGCGCTTGCAACAAAAATTGATGAATAAGTACCGATGATGATACCAAAGAAAAGAGTAAAAGCAAAAGCTCTTAAAACATCTCCGCCTAATAGAAGAAGTATAAAAACTGAAATCAAGGTAGTACCACCGGTTAAAACAGTACGGCTCATCGTTTTGTTTATACTCATGTTCATCAGTTCGAGCAAAGGTTTTGTTTTATGAATCTTTAGATTTTCTCTCACTCTGTCAAAAACGATAACTGTATCGTTAATTGAATAACCAACAAGCGTTAAGAACGCCGCCACTACCGTCAAATCAATATCGAGATTTATGGGCAGTATATTGTATAAGGCTGCGTACAAACCAAGTGTAATAATCACATCGTGGAAAAGCGCCACAACCGCGCCAACAGCAAAAATAAACTTAAACCGGAAACCAAGATAGATGAGGATGACAAGTAAAGACATAAACACGGCTATTACGGCATCCTGTTTTAATTCTTTTCCTATTTTCGGACCAACCTGTTCTTCTCTTAAAACCTGAAACGGATTGTCCGCCATTTTTTCTCTGAGGTTTATTTTTATCCAATCAGCAATACCAACACGAACAACCATTTGATGGTTATCAGGTTCTTCGGATATTTTTCCGGTTTGAAAACCTGCTTCAAATAACTTGTTTACAAGCTGGTTAGTGGTATCCGCATTTGCAAAATCAAACGTAGCCGAAGTAGCGACTGTATCAACAATTTTATACGGGAGACCGGGGAAGTCTTTATTTATTTCGTCCCTGATGTTTTCAAGAACTTTTGGGTAAATACTTTTGGGCACTTGCTGAAGTTCAGTTCTAACAAGTATTCCTGTTTCACCGCCGAATGTTTTTAGCTCAACATTCCCGAGACCAATGTTTTCAACATAACCTCTAATTTGTGAAACGCTAATCGGTTTTTGGAATTGAAGAACTATTTCGGTACCGCCTTGAAAGTCAATTCCGAAGTGAAATCCTTTAACAATAACACCTAAAATACCGATTACGATAAGGACTGCGGAAACCATATAAAAAGTTTTACGCCGCCCTAGAAAGTCATAATTTAAATTTTCAAATATTCGCATTTACTATTTAGCTCCTTAAAGCGATTATTAACCAATAGTTATTTTAACACCTTTTGTTACCATCAAGTCCATTATAACGCGGACAATTACAAGCGCGCTGAACAAGCTGGCTACGATACCAATCATAAGAGTTAAAGCAAACCCTTGAACCGGTCCGGTACCGAACTGGTAAAGAATTAGCCCTGTAAAAAAGGTGGTTATGTTAGAATCGACAATAGCCGAGTTAGCTTTTGAAAAACCGCCGTCAATAGCAGCCTTCATAGTCTTGCCGGTTGAAAGTTCTTCTCTAATACGTTCGAAAATAAGAACGTTGGCATCCACCGCCATACCAATTGTAAGAATAATACCTGCAATACCGGGGAGCGTTAAAGTAGCATTAAACCCTGCCAGAATTCCAAGTATAAACAAAATTGAAAAGACAAGTGACAAAGAAGCAACCGAACCCGATTTTTTATACCACAAAATCATAAAGAAAGCTACAAATAGGTAACCCAATAATGCGGACATAAAACCGTTGTTAATTGAATCCTTACCGAGTGACGGTCCAACAGTTCTCTCTTCAATAATATCAACAGGCGCGGGGAGGGCACCGGCTTTTAATACAATTTCAAGAAGCTTGGCTTCGCTTGCGCCTGCCATACCTTCAATCTGGCTGCGTCCGCCGGTAATTTTATTACGAACAACAGGAGCAGAAAAGACTGCGCCATCTAAAATAATAGCAATTCTTTTGTCAACATTTGCGCCGGTAATTCTTGCCCACTGGGTAGAACCTTCGCCGCTCATCTCCATGGTTACAATCCAGTTAGAGGTCATCTGGTCGATGTTTGCTTGAGCATCGGTAATAACGCCGCCGGTTAATTCCGGCTCTTTATTTACCATGTATAATGTGTAGAATTTTTTACCATCATCGGTTATAAATGTTCTTGCAGAAAATAAAAACTCCACATTATTAGGAATCGCGTTCAATATTTCAGGTCTGTTTAGTAAACGCTGTACCTTATCTTTATTTTTATCGAGCACAAAGCCGTCTGCAGAACCGCCTTGAGGATTTATTGATACAACAGCAAAAAACGGATGCTGCTGTTTAAATTCCTCTTCGCTCAGTTCCTTTTGAGTTGTGTCGTTTTGGGCGATGCTTGTATCCGATGTAGAGTCTGTTGAAGCTGTTTTACTATCGGATGAATCTGAATCTGTTGAATCATCAAGCGGTTTCCCGGCGAGAACATTATCGATTCTTTGCATTACAGAATAAGTAACCTCAGCTTCTTTTACAATTCTAAACTCTAAAAGTGCGGTACCTTGTAAAAGTTGTTTTGCTTCCTCTTCTTTAGCAACACCAGGCAGTTCAACAATAATTCTACGCGTGCCCTGGCGCTGAATAGATGGTTCGGAAACACCATACTGATCGATACGGTTTCTAATAATTTCCATTGCTCGGGCAACAGCATCTTCCGCATCTTTTTTTAGTCCATCAAGTATCTCAGTATCATCTTGAGTAATGCGACCAAAGTAGCGGCTGACACGGATATCTTTTTGTCTCATAAGTCTACCGAATATATCGACAACCGATTCATCGGAAAGATTAGATTCCGTCAGGGCTTCATTTAATATTTTGCGAAAATTTTCGTCAGGGTTTTTTGCAATTTTTTCTAAAAGCTTTGCAGTATTCACTTCGAGAGAAACACGCATACCTCCTTGAAGATCTAAACCAAGTTTTACTCTTTTCAACCGGTTTTCGAGGATGGAGGGATTTGCCTGTTTTATACTATCATCTATAGCAAGTAATTCATCCTGCAGTTGATCTTTAGATAATTTGGGATTTGCTTCTTTTATCTGCTCGCTTCTCTTCGAAAGGGTTTCCTTTATCTCTTTTGAATAGAGATAATCCTGAAAAGTTGGCCAGAGCAAATAAATGCTTAATGCAACAGCGCCGAGAATTAGAATAAGTCTAAATCTGAATTCTTTCATATTTCACTTTGCTTCTGTAATGTGTGTATTAAAAAAAATTAACTGTCAAAGTTACCAGTATGGGTAAATAAAGTCAATAAAATTAAAGAAGGCAAATATATAAAAAATGGCTAAAAGTGACACCATAATTTCCCCAATATTTATTTATTTTAAAACTAATCAATCAATAAAATTGTTCTTTTTACAAGTCGTTCAAATTTATCTTCAACTAATTTTGCAGTTACGGTAACTTCTTCGTGTGAGAGTTTTTGCCCTGTAATGCCTGCGGCAAAGTTTGTAACACATGTTATTGATGATGTTTTAATGCCAAGATAGGCAGCAAAAATTGCCTCATGCACGGTTGACATCCCAACTGCGTCAGCTCCAAATTTTCCCATCATTCTTATTTCTGCCGGAGTTTCGTAAGCAGGTCCTTTGTTAAACCAGTACACTCCCTCTTTTAATTCTATTTTTTCTTCAAGTGCAGCCTTTTTAATTAATCCATTTAAAAAAGCTGACGGGAAATTATTAAAATTGTTTTTGCCGGTTTCATCAGCAAGCCCAATTAAATTAGTAAGTTCTTTTTTTATATTAAAGCTGTCAATAGATCGGTTCAACATTAAATCACCCGGTACGAAGTTGGGATTAACTCCCCCCGCAGCGTTTGTTAAAAGAAGATATTTACATTTTAGCTGTCTGGCTATAAAAGATGGAAGAATACATTCCGATATATTATATCCTTCATAAAAATGAATGCGCCCCTGGAAAAGCAAAAGTTTTTTCCCATCATACTCAGAAAAGTGTATTTTCCCTTCGTGACCTTTTATTGTTGAAGGAGGGTAACCCGGAAGCGCGGAGGTATTAAAACTTTTTATAATATTTACGGATGAAGCAAAATTACCCAACCCGCTGCCGAGAACAATTGCTACTTCAGGTTGAAAGGGCGCCTCATTCCTTATCTTAGTTAATAACGCTTGATATTTAAATTTCAAATCGATTTTCATCTGAACCTGTTGAAGTTAGAATAATATTCCAGCCAAAGCGGCTGTAGTTAATGTGGCGAGCGAGCCGCCTATTACAGCGCGCAAACCAAGCCTCGCTATATCCGGCTTACGCGCAGGGGCTAACGGACCAATACCGCCTATTTGTATTGCTATGGAACTGAAATTAGCAAATCCGCAAAGTGCATATGTTGCCATCAAAATTGCTTTTTCACTCAGAATAGTTTTGTTTTGAATCATTAAACTCAAATCAAGATAGGCAACAAACTCATTCAACACTATTTTTGTTCCTATCAAACTGCCAAAATTTAACGCATCCTGCCAGGGGACTCCAATTCCATAAGCAAGATACTGAAGCACAAGACCAATCATCAACTGAAAGTTTAACGGCTTGCCATAAGTTTCCAACAATATCGGATTTAATCCTACAAATCCTCCGAACCACTCGAGCAAATAATTTACAAGTGCTATAAGGGCTATAAATGCAATTAACATAGCACCGACATTCAAAGCAAGCATCACGCCTTCACCCGCACCGTTAGCGGCTGCCTCAACGATGTTAGAGGAATTTTTTTCGATTTTGACTTTTACAGATCCTTTGGTTTCAGGCTCGCCGACTTCCGGAGATAAAATTTTTGAAATTACTAATGCAGCCGGTGCAGCCATTACACTTGCGCCGAGAAGGTGAGTTGCAAAAAGCTGTTGTGCCTGCAGCAGAGGAATTCCGTACTGTTGTGCGTAGGATGTACCGAGGATTTGAATATAAGCCGCCATAACACCGCCGGCAATTGTAGCCATTCCGCCAACCATTACGGTAAGTATTTCGCTGTTTGTCATTCCTTTTATAAAAGGTTTTATCATTAAGGGCGCTTCAGTCTGTCCGACAAAAATATTTGCCGACACTGATAACGATTCAGCGCCGCTTGTTCCCATAACTTTTGCCATTACCCAAGCCATGGCTTGAACAACGCGCTGCATAAAACCAATGTAATAAAGTACAGACATCAGGCTTGCAAAAAAGATAATTGTCGGAAGTACCTGGAAAGCAAAAATCATCCCAAAGCTGCTTTCTTGTCCGGGACTAATTGCGAGAGGACCAAAAACAAATTTTGCACCTTCGGTTGTAAAATTAAGAATCAGCACAAAAAAGTAGCTGACGGTGCCGAAAAAATCTTTAACCCAGCCGAGAGGAGAAAAAAAGTGTCTGAGAGAATTGCCTTTTATGACGAGTATAGCGAAAATAAGCTGCAGCATCATTCCGCTTATTACAAGCCGCCAGTTAATTTTCTTTTTATTATCTGAAAGAAGGAATGCAATGCCGAGTATAAGCAAAAGCCCGATGAATCCGCGAAAAATATCCATTTAGATTCCTTAATTTTCTTCGGGGATGAAATGACACTTACGGCAGCGGGCTTCGTAAATATTTGCCGCGCCAACAATAACTCTTTCGGATGAAGTAGTTTTTCGCTGTGTTTTATCTGCCGGGTTTCCGCAAACAACACATATTGCCAAAGTTTTTGTAATATATTCTGCAATAGCCAGCAACTGCGGCATTGGCTCGAATGGCGCTCCTCTATAATCTTGATCTAAACCGGCAACGATTACACGCTTGCCATCGTTAGCTAATTGATTACAAATATGAACAACGTCGTTTGTAAAAAACTGTGCTTCGTCAA
>JAIOIM010000739.1 GCA_019912505.1 Ignavibacteriaceae bacterium | reverse complement strand
ATTTAGCTGATAAATTAGAGTAAACGGTTAAGTATATACCGCCATAGTTAAAGTTTGAGCCAAACTATCGTTTATCTTAAAACCTTACAAATCAAAATTAAAATTTTAAAGAATTAATTATCGATTTGAAGGTTAGCAAATTTTAATTAGAAAATTCATAATCAACAATTTTTAGCTCGCCGGGATAACTGAGATCCCCGATAACCGTACTAACAACCGGTTTTGCAAATAAGGTTAGTTTTGATGAAGAACCGCCCCTACCGCCAATGTTTAACGCCAGGTTTACAAGCGACTCATACCCCTGGTTTTTAAATAGCTGTATAAGATCGACATTCATTTGAAGTTTTATAATTGTCGTTTCACCTGTACCGGGTACGGAAACGGCGGAAGCTATATTGCCGGAAATTGCTTCTTTGTTATCGATGAGTAAACGCCATGGAAATGATTTGAGGGTTGCTCCAGTGCTTTTATAACCGCCGGTACCGTCATTTGGATTTTTAGCTTCTACATTAAGCATAAACGAAACAGGAAGTTTACCCTGCAAAACAGCCGAAGAAAAATTTAAGATATCCATTGTGGAAAAATCAGATAATTTCTGTTTGTTGGAAATCTGTATTCCATTAAGCGAAAAGTTATCAACTTTGCCGAGTTTAAATTTTACACGGCTTATGTTAACTAAAGTATCGTAAACCGAACAGCTTAGATTTGACATTGCCAGCATAAGAGAAATAATAATTATATATTTTTTCATGATGTCCTTACTTAAATAAGAAATATTTTAAAGCCTGATGAATATTGAAAACCATTTTTTAGAGGATTTAAATAATCTTCGACTCTTCAATCTTTTGAATAATTGTTTGTGCAACCTGTAAAGCACGCAATCCATCTTCACCGGAAACCACAGGTTTTTCACTTTTCAACACAGAGTCAACAAACAATTGAAGTTCATACTGAAGGGCGTTTACTTCCATAACTTCCGGCTGCTCATAAACTACAAGTTTTTTCTTTTCGCCAACACCAATTTCGCCAAATGAAACTGAATGCGGCGTAACATCATCAACACCGGTAAGTCTGTAAACTTCCGAAACTCCAGTTGTAAAATCGAGAGACAGATAAGTATCGCGCTGGAACAATCTCATTTTTCTCATTCTCTTTTGGCTAATGCGGCTTGCGGTAACATTTGCAACTGCGCCGTTTTCAAACAGAAGACGAGCGTTTGCAATATCGAGTGATTCCGAAACTACAGCCACACCGCTTGCGTCAATTTGTTTTACGGGGCTTTTTATAAGGCTTAAAATAATGTCTATATCGTGTATCATTAAATCGAGCACAACTGCAACGTCTGTACCTCGCGGGTTAAATTGTGCAAGACGGTCTGTTTGAATAAACATCGGTTCGAGAATATATTTTTCAAGAGAAAGTAATGCAGGGTTAAAGCGTTCAATATGCCCGACCTGAAAATTTAATTTTTTCTCCGCGGCAATTTTTATTAGTTCTTCCGCTTCTTCAATAGTAGTGGTAATAGGTTTTTCAACAAAAACATGTACGCCTGCGGTAAGACACTTTTTGCACACTTCATAATGTGCGCTGGTGGTAGCGGCAACTGAAACTGCATCCACATTTGCCAATAGCGTGTCAATGTCTTCAAATATTTCAACCATATATTCTGCGCCGGCAAGTTTTGCCTGCTCGGCATTTGAATCATAAATACCAATGAAGTTACCATTCCGAGAATTCTTTAACATTTTGATATGGAGTTTACCGAGATGTCCGGTTCCGATAACTCCGAGTTTTAGTTTTTCCATTTTGTCCTGCTTAATATTTTATTATAACCGATAATTCTGTCGTACCCGCCATAATTAGGATCTTTGTAATACAAAAATAAATAATATTCGTTTATAGTTTCATAACTATTTCCCTCTAAGGCGTACCAGTCGATATTTTTTATTCTATCATTAATAACATCAGCCGTAACATATTGGTAATCGTATATTCCGCGCTTTAGCGAAATTGTTTTTTTAAACACTCCATAATCATCGGTCATTTCATATTCGGGCAATACCTGCCAATTATTAAATGCGCCAATTAGAAATATTTTATTTGTACCGGTGTTAGGGGGCTTAATTGAAAATGTAACATCCAAATATTCAGAATAATCATTTTTAAAGTTTGCTAACACCGAGCCGCCGTTTAAATCGGCATGTGCCTGCTTATAAAACCTTGAGTATTCCAAACCGTCAAACTGTGCTTTTGTTTCACGAGGACCAAACTTATTAAAATCTCTAATATCGGTTTGCCTGTATTCGTTACCAGGGCGTATATCTCTTGCTGTAAATGAAAATTTTCTATTGCCGTTCCAGTAAAATTGTCTTCTGTTCGTGTTAAAGTTACGGTCGATGATGATGGGGTATTCTATTTTATGATTTTCAATAATTTCCAATTCATCAACAAAGTTTGGAAAAAATTCATCGGGCAGAAAAAACTCGGAAGTGATATTAAAAACTTTGGCAAGGTCAGTCGGGAAAAAAGTTTCGTCTTCGAGCAACTCGTTTTTTATATTTGTGTTTAACTTGACTTCGTTTACAACTACAAAAAACTTTCCCTGTTCATATATTTTGGTGGTGTCTTGCGAGTCGGTTATATAAAACCTCCACTTACCGCTGAATGGAAATGCTACATATCCGTCAACATCGGGGAATGTTCCTTTTACATGATAGCGGGCATCCTTTACAGTTGCGGGTAAGGTATAATAATCTAAGTCGTAACCAGAATACCCCCCTTGGTTCAATAGAAAAATATTTTTTGTGGGTATCCAATTTTTATCACAGAAACGGAAAATTACTGTTAAGAAGGGCTCAAAATCAGACTGAACATCAAACTCGATTGAAAGCGGGTTTGACCCGTTAAAAACTGGGAAGTCCGATTCTTTACCGGTATATGCTTGTAAACTTTTAACTGTAACAACTTGAGGATATAGAAAGCTCAAGCAAAAAAAAGAAAAACAAATAACAAATAAACTTTTCAACAAAAAGAGCTCCCTTGAATTGATGATTAAAAGTTAAAAATCTCCACACATTTTATTGATGTAAGAGGTATATAAATTCTGACGAGTTCATTTTCTCTTTTTGTCTCAAGAAGCAGTCCATCATCAAATACTTCCGATAGCTTTCCCGACTTGAATACGATTTCATAAATAGTAGTGTCAGCTCGGGTATCAATGGTTAAACCGTAGTTTTCGTGCATTGTAACATTTAATGTTTTACCTATAAATTTTAGCCAATCAATTTTCATTTATTCTCCATCACATTACAATATTTTTTAATTCGATTTCCAGTTGGTCTATATCCGCACATAAATAATACTCTTTTAAGAATTTAATGGCAAGGGTATCTTCTCCCGCACTTAGGTAATTAGCGTACACCGCAGCAATAGCCCCCAGTACTTCTTTACTTGTATTGCAGTCTGATACTCTTGTCTCTAAAAACGAGTCAATAATTTGGATGATTTCATTATTCTCCTCAATATATAAATCATAAACTTCGCTGTTTACAAGATAGAGACTGCCTTCCACAAATTTCCAAAAATTTAATGTCGAAAAAGTTACATCATTTAAGGAATTAAACTTATCGCAGGCAGCATTACCGGTTGCAAATAAAATTCCCTCAACATCTTCAGATACAGTTTCATAAGGTTTTGTGTAGCCCGACAATACTGAATCCGTAAGATAAAACGAATCGAGTGTGTTAAAAACATATAGGTTAAAATAACTATTCTCGCCCGAGCCGATAGAATCAATAACAACATATTCGTTATTGTTATCTTCATCCATATCAATTGCAAAACCATCAGGGTGTAAAAAAGTTTGTTTATATATTTCTGCTCCGCCTTCAAATACCGAAAGTGTGTTATCATTAAAGCGGAACGAAAAAGAACCGGTGAAGACAGAATCAACCCTGGCAAAAGAGATTGTATAAAATAAAATAAAAAAGACAGGCAGTACCAGCAGTTTAATTTAATAATTGTGTAATTGTTTAGGTTAAATATATACGAATTACTCAATAAT
>JAIOIM010000076.1 GCA_019912505.1 Ignavibacteriaceae bacterium | reverse complement strand
CTTTAATAATTTTAGCTGCCACCGCGGATATTGTTTGCTAAAAAAGTAAAGCATACCCCTGTAACGTTCCACCAATAATTTATTCACCGATTGTTTTTGCACGCGCTGTTTTGTCGAGTGTCCGAATAGATGAATTATATTTGAATCGGGAACAAACATTATTTTATATCCCGCTTTTTTTATTCTCATACTCCATTCAACTTCTTCATTATATAAAAAGAAAGCCTCATCAAGCATTCCGGCTTTTTCAATCACTTCTTTTTTTAACATCATGCAGGCACCGGTTACATGGTCAACTTCCTTTTCCGAGTTATGATCCCAGTAGCTTTCGAGTGCTTTTGATGATGAGAATTTTTTTATAAACTTTGAAATAAAACTGTCGTACGAAACCAATGGTTTTAAAAACTCGTTGGCGTGAAAAAACTCTTTTGATAATGTGGGAAAAGAATGAGTTGATCTTTCAATTTCCCCCGAAGCATTAAATATTTTGCATCCAACTATTCCCACATCCGCTTGGGCTTTAAGATAATCAATCATCGGCTGAAAAGAATTTTCATTAACAATTGTATCGGGATTTAGAAGCAAAATATAATCCCCACTTGCTCTCTTTATTCCGATATTATTAGCCGCAGCAAAACCGATGTTTTCACAGTTATAAATAAAATTTATTTGCGGAAATTGTGTTTCAAGATCATTGATTTTTTCGGTGGAGGCGTTATCTATAACGAATGTTTCAAACTTCTTGTCGAGTTTAACCTCTCTTAGCGATACAAGACAATCGTGCAGCACATCTTTGGAGTTGTAGTTAATAATAATTATTGAAAGCATTGTATTTCTTAGCGCGAGTTTTTCTTAAATTTAAAAAGTAAAGCTGTCCCATCTTTACAAAAATATTGTATCTATATTCCCTACTATGTTTTGAAAAAAGATATTTTGCATTCTTATACATCACAGTCCAATCGCGTGTCAATGATTCGCCACGACTAACTCTACGAACGGAACAGGTAACTTTTTTGATATGTTTGAAAGGATATAGTTTGCTGATTCTAATCCACATATCCATATCCTCATCTGTGGTCAAATTCTCATCAAATAGTCCGGCTATTTCAGAACATCTACGATGATGCATAACACAGGGAGTGAATATATAATCTTTTATTAATAAGTATCTTCTATTAAAATCTCTAGAATATTCAATATATTTTTCTTGTGAAATATATTTTTCGCCTTCAAGCTTCTGTAGTTCAACATAAGCATCACTGTATACCGCTAAATATTTCCCCTTTTCAATCTCATTTAGTAAAATTTTAAGATGATCGGGATGATACCAGTCATCATCATCTAAATATGCAATATATTTTCCTTTTGCTTCTTTCAATCCTTGGTTTTTAGCCTTTGATACGCTTCCTTTAATAGTAGAATTGAGAAGTCTAACACTTATTTTCTGCTCAAAATGTGAAATTATGCTTTTAACGGAAATATTACCATTGTTGATAACAACAACCTCAAAATCCTTAAAAGTCTGATAGGTTAAACTTGACAATGCTTCATTCAACAACTGAGGACGGTTAAATGTTGGGATAATAACCGACACCATGGGTGTTTTATTAGGTATATTCAGATCATAATTGAAATTAGAAATGAGTTCACTTTTATTTTTTAGTAAAAAGGATTCACACACTTTTCTTGCTTTTGCCTCATAGCCAAGGTGAGCATAAATAGCAGCACAAAAAAAAGATACAAATTCTCTTGTTTCTAATCTTTTCACCGGATTCAATATTTTTAAAAAGAACTTCCATAAAAAGAAAAAAAGTAAGTTAGCTTGTGACCAGTATGAGTAGTGCTTCAGTTTCTTCACAATACTATTACAATCCAAATTATCAAGGTATAATTTTAAATACTTAGTTTTAACGGAGTATGTTTCTTGAAAAGTAAGTTGATGATTTTGATATTCTTTGTTTTCTTTTGAT
>JAIOIM010000738.1 GCA_019912505.1 Ignavibacteriaceae bacterium | reverse complement strand
TAGTTTTTCCCGGGCATTCCGTCATCGGAGCGGGTTTGTTTATCAAATGCTTTTTGAATATTAAGAGGTTTGTATAAGCCGCTCTGCGCGTAAAAAGTATTTACACTTATTGCAGTAATAAAAAATGATAATATAACTCTAAAGAAAAAAGAATTCTTCATCAACAACTCCTACGTTTTGTAATACTGATTGCGGTGAATGCAAACTTTGCGTTCACAGACGGTTAAACCAAAATGCATCAAACTTAAGGTTTGAATTCTTAAAAATAATATATGAGTCTGGTCTAAAAAGGTTGTGAACGGATACGCCACGGCGCAGAGGTGAAACCGTTTTTGATTCTCTGTCTTTTCTCATTAACCCACGACTTAAGTCGTGGGTTAACAACAACCGAATAATATACAAAACCGTTTCAACGGTTTATAATTCTATCTCAAATTGAACTCTTTGCCTTTAAAATTAGACTCATATATTAATCAAACAAACTCTGGTTTTGATTTGTTTGAAATTTATTTCTATCAAAATGTTTATACGCTAAAACAGTTGCTTCTCTGCCGCGCGGCGTACGCTGAATAAATCCCTGCTGAATAAGGAACGGTTCATAAACCTCTTCAATTGTACCGGGGTCTTCGTTCACCGCTACAGCAAGTGTATTAAGTCCAACCGGACCGCCGTTAAATTTATCTATAATTGCTAACAAGATATCCTTGTCCATATCATCAAGACCATACTCATCAACCTCAAGTGCGAGCAGTGCTTTTTTTGCGGTTTCGATATCAATTTTATTTTTATTATCGAAATCGGCAAAATCTCTTGTACGGCGGAGCAGCCTGTTTGCAATACGCGGCGTTCCCCGCGAACGTTTTGCTATTTCGAGAGAAGCATCTTTTTCAATAGGAGCGTTTAACAAATGAGATGAGCGGGAAACTATCGCATTAAGAATATCTGCCGTGTAATAATCTAAACGAAATTTTATACCGAACCTATCGCGCAACGGCGATGTTAACATACCTGCTCGTGTTGTTGCACCGATTAACGTATACTTAGGCAATTTTATTTGTACCGTGCGTGCGTTCGGTCCGGAATCAATCATTATATCAAGCTTAAAATCTTCCATAGCTGAATAAAGATATTCTTCAACAACAGGGCTTAGGCGGTGTATTTCATCAATAAAAAGAACAGATTTTTCTTCAAGATTTGTAAGTATACCTGCAAGGTCACCAGGTTTTTCAAGTACAGGCCCCGATGTTACTTTTATTTTAACACTCATTTCGTGTGCAACAATATGGGCAAGCGTTGTTTTACCAAGACCCGGAGGTCCGGTTAGCAAAACATGATCAAGTGCTTCGCCCCTTTTTTTTGCGGCTGTAATAAAGACGTATAAGTTTTCGGTAATTTTTTGTTGCCCACTAAAATCATCCAATGATTTTGGGCGAAGTGATTGTTCAATTACTTTTTCTTCATCACTTGCAGCCGGGTTTGTACTGATTGATTTTCTGTCTGTCAAGATGTTACTAACTGTTTGTTTTTAATTTTTAATTTGCTGATTATAAGAACCATAGCTACCATCAGGCTTATCATTAGTAGTGCGGCGCCTATTGTAAAACCGATATTAAGTTTTTTTGAATACCACAAACTGATTCCAACACTCCAAGCGCTGCCGTATAATATTACAAGATGAACCACATATATTAAAAGAGTATTTCTTCCCAGCAGTATCAGTATTTTCGGAATTGATTCTACTTTAAGCGAAATAAAAGAAACTATCGAGTTCAGCACAAGCACAAAACCAAGACGGAAAAAAACATAAAACGGACTTGTGTTCCACGTCTTTATATTACCTAACCAATAGAATTGAAGTGATTCAACCACAAATGCAAACAGCATCACTGCTAAACCAGCGCCGAAAAGCCAGTAGCTAAATTTTGCTGATTTAAATATTCCGGGATTTTTTGCGAGAAAACTTCCGAGCACCGCACCCGCGAGAACATATCCGGACCAAGGAAATAACGGAAAGAGTGAGCCGGTTACGCTATACATATATGCAGCTAACGGTCTGGGTAAATAATTAGTCCATTGAACCTGCTCTACATAAAATGAACAAAAGAAAAAGAACAGAGTAGCAGCTGAAAAAGTTAAAATATCACCAAGTTTTATCTTTTCAGAAACCCAGCTTAAAAATATCACCATAAAAAGGCTGACGCTAATAAGATGAAGAACATCAACCGAAAAAAATACTCTCCATTGAGCATTGCTAACAAATGAAAAATCGATTAAAGTAGGTGTAGGAAACCTAAGCATATAACCGATAAATATAAGAAGCGCAACACGTTTAAAGCCTTTGCCGACACGGGTATTTTCGTTAAAAGGTTTATTAACAAGCCTGAACAAATACGTAAATACTGTGCCGGCAGAAAAAAGAAAAATCGGAGCCGTCATTCCGCGCATAAAATTCCAGATTGCATAGCCGAGATATTCGGCATTTCTATAGTCGTTGGAAAGCAGCACATCGGTAGTATGTCCTTGTACCATTTGAAGCACTGCAAACGCGCGCATAAGATCAATAAAAATGATTCTATTTTTCTGAGAACTTTGAGTCATCTAAAATAATATTTTACAACGAATGCAAAAAGATAAGCAAAGAGTTTTAATAATTAAAACAAATAAAATATTATTTGAGGTGGAATTGATTGCTCACTAATTTATCAACCGGTTGGAAATAATACTTTGCTTCTTTTCATTTTTTGGGAAACAAATGCTGAAAGCAGATACTATTCTCATTCTTTTGTTAAAGAGTCTCGTTCGTTTTTTCGGTTGTGGACAGTGTGAAAATATTTAATGCAAACTAAAAACTAATTTTAATGCATTGTCTACTTCTTTGAGGTGATTTTCCGATAGTTGGCCACGAATTTTCACCAATCGATACTCATAATCAATTGGTCTTGTCTGAAGGCAATCAGCAACTGATTTTTTCGTGAGTCCACTTTCTTTTGATGCTTCCAACAAAACATTTGTTTGTATTTGAGCTTTTTTCTCAGTCCATGACGTTATCGGTACAACTTGAATAACGGGAACAACTTTATTATAAACATCATTCGTCACGATTACACATGGTCTTATCTTCCCCGTTTCAGATCCTTTTACGGGGTTCAGGTCAATATCGATGACCATCCCTCTTTTTAGAGATTTCACTCTGGCCATTTTTCAATTGCCGAGTTTGTTAAATCTTTTAATTCCGAATCTTCTTTATACGTCTCAGCATAAAGTAATGCTGACTTTAATAATTTTTTCTTTTCAACTATTTTAACAAATTCATCAATGGCAGAACGCACTAACGAGCTTTTGTCTTTAAACCCAAGTTCTTGATACTTACTTAAAAATTTTATATGAATATCATCAAAACTTATTTTTGCCGGCTGCATTTTAACCTCAAATGGTTCTTATATTAGCTCTAACTTGTGGGGCTAATTTAGGTGCCTATATTTTAAGAATCAACATAAAACCTAAATTATTTTAAAAATCTTACTGCCTGCGTTTAACCTTTGTACATTTCGGAGTTTGTAAAAATATTCCTCCCCGAAAATAATTACTTGAGCAGCACAAATTTTTTAGCCGATGAAAAACTGCCGGTTTCATTGGTTGCGGATAACGTATAGAAATAAACTCCGCTACTTAGTCTGCTTCCATCGAATATTGTTTGGTATTTACCAGGCTGCTGTTGTTTATTTACCAATGTTGTTACCTCATTACCAAGAATATCGTAAAGAATAAGACTAACTGCCCTTAGCCCCGTCCCATTCACTTGCTTAGAAGATGGAAGAACATATCTGATGGTGGTAGTCGGATTAAACGGATTCGGATAATTCTGTTCAAGCAAGAACTCACTAACAACACCATTCCCCTTCTCAGCATTCATAATATGGCTGGAAATTAATTCACAGTTTTTAATATCATTCCAGTGAAAACCCATACCGCTTCCGCCGTTTGAGTAATTGTATTTTGTTAATCCCAGATTTTTCTGAAAAGTATAGTTTACATAGAATAACGGATAAAAACTAGTTTGAAACGAAACTGTTTGTGCATTTGAATTATAGTAACGAGTTGGTTTAGGATCACATGAATAAAAAAACTCCCATACCCGCATACTATCATTTTGTAAAGTATGATTAGCAGATAAAGTTTCTTTTAGAAAATGGAGGGACTCTGTATTTACCCAGCCGGAATCAGCTCCGCCAAGCCACTCGTACTTAACATAAATATTAAGTTTTTCTTTAATCGTCCAGAATATAACTGAATCCTGCTTTAAAACTGAATCAATAATCTCATAAAAAACTGTCCCATCTTCATTCAATTTTGTCATACTAATCGTGTTTCCGGTAATTATGTCAATATAAATATGTTACTCATAATTATGATATGTGTATGTATTCTCTGAACCGGGGATAAGCGGGAAGTAATCGTTCGGCTGCGCGTGCAATTTACAATTCGCAGAAATAAAAAAAATAGATACAAAAAAAAGTGTCTTGTATAAAAAATATCGTTCCATATACCACCTTATCTAATTGTAATATTCGTCAACATAGCAATTTCTTTGTTAAACTTAGTGAAAAAAATAATGAGGTTCACATATTGAAAAGTAATTGAAACTGGCGTAAAATTTTACAGTTCATTACTGATTACAGTTTTTCCCCGGTAGTATTTGATGCTTATTTTCAATTTATTTTCACTGTCTTCAATAACTTGAAAATGTTGTTCCCTCTTTAAAATAACAAACCCCTCGCAGAGAGGGGTTTATTTTGGGATTACAGAAATTACTTTATTTCTATTGTTATCGGTTTCACTCTTTCGTGCTTTGGAAGTCGCACGACTAACTGTCCGTTTTCATAAGAGGCATCTATTTTCGATACATCTATGTTGTTAGAAATTTTGAACTTTCTGTAATAGTTTCCTATTTCGCTCTCGTTTAGTATGTATTTTCTTTTTACAACTTCGCCGTAATTTATTTTACCAAAAATTACAAGCGTACCGTCATCCAATTTTACCTGCACCCCGTCACGTTTTACACCGGGCATATTAGCAATTAACATAAAATCATCATCTGTTTCATATATATCCACGAGGGGGGCAAAACTAATTTCGGTTTCGAGAACGGTATCCCAATCTCTGTTTTGGTTTTCTTTTATATTTATTATTTCTTTATTCTCATTCATTTTTTCACCTTCATTTTTTTTCCATTCTTTTCAAAACTTATTCATCATAGGTAAAAACTAAGCGGCTCGGTTATGAGCCGCTTAATATATCATTATTTCTTTTTGTCTTTATCATCGTCATCAACTACTTCGTAGCTTGCATCCTGAACATCATCTTTACTGCTGTCTTTCGGCTCGCTGCCCGGTGCACTTTGCTGCTGTCCGGCTTGCGGATCGCCATCCTGCGCGCCCGGCTGTGAATAAAGCTGCGAAGCAATTTCACTCCAAACTTTATTCAACGAATCGGTTGCAGCTTTTATCTGGTCGGTGTTGTTCGATGCTATTGCATCTTCAACTCTTTTTATTTCAGATTCAAGCTTCGACTTTGAGTCAGCAGGCATTTTGTCTTTTAATTCTTCCATTTGTTTTTTTGTTTGGAAGACAAGACTGTCTGCCTGGTTGTGTATTTCAACAGATTCTTTTTTCTTTTTATCCTCTGCCGCATGTTCTTTGGCTGCGTTTTTCATTTTTTCAATTTCATCATTTGCTAAACCGCCGGATGATGTAATTCTTATACTCTGCTCTTTGCTTGTAGCTTTGTCTTTTGCAGCTACGTGCAAAATGCCGTTTGCATCGATGTCGAATGTAACTTCAACTTGCGGAACGCCTCTTGGTGCGGGCGGTATGCCGTCAAGATGAAAACGACCAAGTGTACGGTTATCTGTAGCCATCGAACGCTCACCTTGTAAAACATGAATTTCTACGGAAGGCTGGCTGTCTGATGCTGTTGAAAATACTTCGCTTTTCTTTGTCGGTATTGTAGTATTCGCATCAATTAATTTTGTAATAACACCGCCGAGAGTTTCGATACCGAGCGAAAGCGGGGTTACATCGAGTAAAAGAACATCTTTTACATCGCCTGCAAGTACACCGCCCTGAATAGCCGCGCCAACCGCAACAACCTCATCGGCGTTTACACCTTTGTGCGGCTCTTTACCGAATATTTTCTTTACGAGATCCTGAACCATCGGTATTCTGATTGAACCGCCGACAATAATCACTTCATCAATATCCGAAGCGGAAAGCCCCGCATCTTTTATTGCGCTCTCGCAAGGAATCCTGGTTCTCTGAACCAAATCATCAATCAACTGCTCAAATTTTGAGCGGCTTAATGTGATGTTTAAGTGTTTCGGTCCATCCTGTGTTGCAGTGATGAAGGGAAGATTTACATCCGTTGAAGAGGATGATGATAACTCAATCTTTGCTTTTTCGGCTGCTTCTTTTAGTCTTTGCAAAGCCATCGGATCGTTGCGTAAGTCAATACCTTCCTGGCGTTTGAATTCATCTGCAAGCCAGTTTATTACACGCTGGTCAAAATCATCACCGCCAAGGTGGGTATCGCCGTTTGTTGATTTTACTTCAAACACACCATCGCCAAGTTGAAGTACCGAAATATCAAACGTACCGCCGCCGAGGTCATAAATAGCAACCATATGATCGGATGTTTTTTTATCTAGACCATAAGCAAGTGCTGCTGCTGTCGGTTCGTTTATAATTCTTCTTACTTTTAATCCAGCAATTTCACCGGCGTCTTTTGTTGCCTGGCGTTGCGAGTCGTTAAAATAAGCCGGTACTGTAATGACCGCTTCGGTAACTTCTTCGCCAAGATATTCTTCGGCAGTTTTTTTCATTTTCTGAAGAACCATTGCGCTAATTTCCGGCGGGGAATAAATTCTATCGTTTATTTTTACGCGTGCGCTTCCGTTATCGCCTGAGATAACTTCGTACGGCACTTCTTTCATTTCCTGTCCAACTTCATTGTGCAGTCTTCCCATAAATCTTTTGATTGAGAAGATTGTGTTTTTCGGATTTGTTATTGCCTGCCTTTTTGCCGGCTGCCCTACTAAACGGTCGCCGTTTTTTGCAAATGCCACAACAGAGGGAGTAGTTCTCCCACCTTCCGAGTTGGGTATTACAACTGGTTCGTTGCCTTCCATAACTGCAACGCACGAGTTTGTTGTACCTAAATCTATACCAATGATCTTACCCATTCCGATAAGCTCCTTCCAAATTATTTTTAGAGTGAAGGGCGTTTTTACCACCCATTAAATTATTTAATTTCAATTGTTCTTTCTTGTGCAGGTTTTTCAATTTTCTTTTCGATATTGATGTTCAAAATTCCATCGGCAAATTCAGCCGAAACAGACTTGATACTGATATCCGTTGGAATAGTAAACTTGCGGTTAAACTTTCCGAAAATTCTTTCGTTTCTAAAATATTTTTTCTCACCGACAGTTATGTTTTTTTTCTCGCCGTCTATCGAAAGAATATTTTTTTCGAGTGTTAGTTTAACATCCTCTTTTTTTACACCAGGCAGTTCAGCTTCGATATGAATATTTTTTTCGTCCTCCGAAATGTCAATTCTCGGTTGATAAATAATTTCATTTTCACCGGCAGTTGCCTCGGGAAAATCAACAAAAAACTTTTTTATTTCGTTATCTAAAGTTTCAAGATTTCTGAATGGTGCGAATTTTAATAGTGTCATTTTCATTGCTCCTATATTTTAATATCTGTGTTTAATTGTTGTATTGTTCAATCGTTTGTTTTTCTAAACTGTAATTACCTTTTCAACCAACGTGCCAGGGTTGCGAACAGTACTTAATCTATTTCATTTTAATGGGTTATGGGATTAGTTGAATTTTGAGGGAGAAAGCTGTACAAGGTCGCACATTGCGTCATCATGTCAGCCGCATAACTTTTTTGTCTGCATGTGAGTCATAAGGAGTGGGAATAATTTGTTTTACTAAATATAAAAAAGCCCAGCAAACAAAATAATTACTGGGCTAATTTTCTATATGCTTGAGTAAAATTTACTTCAATAAAGTCATCTTGTTTGCTTTTACAAAACCTCCGGATTCAAATCTATAAATGTAAATTCCACTTGAGAGTTTTGATGCATCAAAATCAATTTTATAATTGCCCGGTGTTTTTACTTCATTTACTAATGCAGCTAATTTTTGACCGAGAAGATTATAAACAGAAATTGTTACAAATTCAGTTGAAGGGACCGAATATTTTATTGTTGTTACGGGATTAAATGGATTAGGATAATTCTGTTCAACCTCAAATACAGCCGGAACAATTTCAACTTCAACTTCATTAGAAAATTTGAAAGTACCATCATAGTCTGTTTGCTTCAGTCGATATTTTACTTTTCCGGTTACGTTATCATCAATAAAAATATAATCATGTTTTTCAGTTGTGGTGCCGTTGCTCGCAACAAAACCCAAAGTTGTCCATTGAACATTGATCTTTTCTTCTTGCCGCTGAACCTCGAACCCCTTATTGTTAGTCTCTGTTGCAGTTGCCCAATTCAAAAAAACTTTGCCGTTAGCAGCGTTTGCTGTAAAAGAAGTGAGCTCCACCGGGACCGGATGATTAGGTACAAGTTGCATATTTAAGTTGGTAGCATTTAGATTTGCAACAACTAAGTTGCTGATGGTTTGAGTATAAAAACTATCCGCTGTTATTGTTAGTGTATATGTTCCCGGACTCAACATCCTTACGTACGCGCCAGTTGAAGAATCTGAATAAATTTCCGAATGGTCAAAATCGTGTCCGTTAACTGTTATGTATGCTTTAACCGGGTTGCCTGCAGTATCCGTAATGCTTCCTTTAATTCCATACAATGCATTTTCCATATATTGAAGAAATGATAGTCTGTTATAATTCCAATGTGCCGGTAATTGAGAAGCACTAAGGAGTTTTGTATCTGATATTTCAATTGTTACCTCCCTGCCGCGCATAAGATATGTAAAATAATCCTGGCGACCGCCGGTAATAGAGTACCAGGCATAACCGTTTGTTATTCCGTTTTGGAGAAACGTCATATAAGTTGGGTCAGTACTATTTGCATGCACAACATCCGCGTAACGGCGGCTGATTGAGTAAAACCAAGAATTATCAGCATGAAGACGTGACCATGTATCCCATGGATAATTTACAACTTCTGCACCACCGTGAAAGTTTGCTGACATAACAAAGTTATTGTGCTGTGCAAGATTCATCATTGTTGTGGTTTCGGGCTGCCAGGCGTTACCGTCAGGGTGCGGTCCCGCAGCTGGATCGGGAAAATTGCGATTTAAATCAACACTATTTGCATTATATCTTCTCGCTCCGCCTACTGTATTATTCCCGCCATGGTATGTTCCGTCAGGGTTTGCATCCGGATTAATCCAGATTTCAAGATTGTTTACAAGATTTGTAACCTGTGCGTCCGAATCATAGTTCGACAATAAATAGTCGATTAATCTTAACATTAAAACGTAACCGGTTGTTTCATCACCATGTATAGTTGATGAATACATAAACTGCGGCTCTGCTTCACGCTGATTTACGTTATCCGAAATTACGGCAAATAATATTTTTCTTCCCTGCACGGTTGTTCCAGCATCAACTATTCTGCAAAGGTTGGGATATGCGGCGGCAAACTGCTGCATCATTAAAACATAAGCATCGTACGTTGGATATACATCCCATTGTTCAATACTTTTTAAATTTCCGCTCATAGCAATATTTTCAACATCTCCCGGATGAGGAAGGATTTTTATTTTATAACCCATATCTAATATTTTGTTATAACCCTTTTCATTTGCGTATGCACGGACAAGGTTTTGATCAATATTGTCGATGGAAATAATACTGTTTAATTTCTGAAGTTCAAGAGGCGACTGTACATAAAATTGAAAATACACTTCCCAATTTTCCTGAAAATATTTACTGTCCAGTTTTTGAGAAAGCGAACTTCCCGTAA